>JAIEPP010000177.1 GCA_019748335.1 Xanthobacteraceae bacterium | reverse complement strand
TCGAGATAGCTGACGTAAGCGCCCTTGTCGGCGATGATCAGCGTGCGCTCGAACTGGCCGGTGTTGCGCTCGTTGATACGGAAATAGGTCGACAGCTCCATCGGGCAACGCACGCCCGGCGGCACGTAGACGAACGAGCCGTCGGAGAACACCGCCGAATTCAGCGTCGCGAAATAGTTGTCGGTGGTCGGCACCACCGTGCCGAGATACTTCTGCACCAGCTCGGGATGTTCGCGGATCGCCTCCGAGATCGGCATGAAGATCACGCCGGCCTGCTTCAGTTCCTTCTGGAACGTGGTCGCGACCGAAACCGAATCGAACACGGCATCAACGGCGATTCGGCGCTCGCCCTCGGGACGCACGACGCCTTCCAGCACCTCGACCTCACGCAGGGGAATGCCGAGCTTCTCGTAGGTTTTTAGGATTTCCGGATCGATCTCGTCGAGCGAGCCGATCTGCTTCTTCGGCTTCGGCGCCGAATAGTAATAGAGATCCTGATAGTCGATCTTGGGATAGTCGACGCGGGCCCAGGTCGGCTCGGTCATGGTCAGCCAGCGGCGATAGGCTTCCAGCCGCCATTCCAGCATCCAGGCCGGCTCGTTCTTTTTCGCCGAGATGAAGCGGACGGTGTCTTCCGACAGCCCCTTGGGCGCCTTGTCGGACTCGATATCGGTCTCAAACCCATATCGATACTGATCGACGTCGATACGCTTGACGCGCTCGACTGTCTCTTGGACGGCTGGCATTCTCTTCCTCCGCTCGCGGTTTCAAGGACCGCGGTGGATCAATCGCAAAAGTCGAATTCGAAGTTTTTAGACGAAACCCACTTAGAACGTTTCAAGCTGTGTTTCGTCGCTGTCCTCTAAGTAAGCCATCGGCGAGCTTTCGCCAAGCCTCCAGGGTCAGATCAATGTCTGCCTCTGAGGTAGACCAGCCCAGACTGAGCCGCACCGCTCCCTGCGCGAGATCTCTGGAGAACCCCATGGCATCAAGGACATGCGAGGGCTGAACTTTGCCCGAGGAGCAAGCGGAACCCGATGATACCGCGATTCCGGCCAGATCGAACCCGATCACGGCCGTTTCCGCCCTTAGCCCGGGAACCGTGAAAAGCGTGCAATTCGGTAAACGCGGCGCGTCTTCCCCGAACACGATCATTCCCTGGGTTTGCCTGAGGCCCCGCTCAAGGCGCTCCCGCAGGCCCTGCAAGCGGGCACTATCTCCTGGCAGAGCCGCCATCGCGGCCCTGGCGGCCGCGCCAAAGGCCGCGATCCCCGCGACATTTTCGGTGCCGGCCCGGAGTCCCAGCTCCTGCCCACCGCCGCGCAACAGCGGCGCCAGCCCCTGGATATCCTCGGCCAGCACCAGCGCGCCGACGCCCTTGGGGCCGCCAATCTTGTGCGCAGAAAGCGTCAGCAAATCGGCCTTCAATACATTGATATTGATAGGTATTTTTCCAAATGCCTGAATCGCGTCGACATGCAGTAAGCCGCCGGCTTCATGCACCACGTCAGCAATCTCAGAGATCGGCTGAACCGCGCCTGTTTCGTTATTCGCCAGCATGACCGACACCAGCGCCGGCGGCCCTTCGGCCAACAGCACGCGCAGGTGGCCGACGTCAACGATTCCCGCGCTTGTAACCCCGATGGTTCCGGTCGCCTCGGGGGCAAACCGCCCACCCGACAACACCGAGGCATGTTCGATCGCCGAGACCAGCAGCCGCCCGACCGGCTGTCCCGTCCCTCGGCGCAAGCCTGATGTCAGCGCCAGCGCGTTGGCTTCGGTGCCGCCGGAGGAAAATACGATATTCTCGGGCCGGGCGCCGATGGCCGCGGCGATCGCAGCCCGGGCGTCCTCGACCAGCCGGCGCGCCTGACGGCCCTCGCTGTGGACCGAGGACGGATTGCCGCTGATGTCCCACGCAGCCGCCATCGCCTGCCGCGCCTCGGGGCGAAGCGGCGCGGTTGCGTTCCAGTCGAGGTAAACCCGCTCAGCCATCCCTACAATATTACCTGCATTCTTGTGCCGATGCAGCGCTTGCGTGTGCTGCGCCGCGGCCAACAGCCTTATCGCAAGTAGGGATCGCCGCGTCTTCTGCAAATGCTGGGCAATTTCTTGGCTAACGCCTTGAACGCGCTTCGAGATGTTCAAGATGCTTGCTTTTTGCCCTACGCCTCATGCTAGAACGCGGCCACCAGTTCACCGGAAGCGCTGTTCGCGCACGCCCAACGACGCCAGATCTCATTCCTCCGCCAGATCACGTCCGTTGCCTAGGGATCATCAATGCCTGAAGTTATTTTCACCGGCCCCGCAGGCCGCCTCGAAGGCCGTTATCATCCGGCCAAGCAGAAGAACGCGCCGATCGCGATGATCCTGCATCCGCATCCGCAGTTTCACGGCACGATGAATCATCAGATCGTCTACCAGTGTTACTACGCGTTCGCGCATCGCGGCTTTTCGGTGCTGCGTTTCAATTTCCGCGGCGTCGGCCGCAGCCAGGGCTCGTTCGATCACGGCACCGGCGAATTGTCGGATGCGGCGTCGGCGCTCGACTGGGCGCAGACCATCAATCCCGAAGCGCGCGCCTGCTGGGTCGCCGGCTTCTCGTTCGGCGCCTGGATCGGCATGCAGCTCCTGATGCGCCGTCCCGAGGTCGAAGGCTTCATCTCGATCGCGCCACCCGCCAATCTCTACGACTTCTCGTTCCTCGCGCCCTGCCCGTCGTCCGGCCTGATCGTGCATGGCGAAAAGGATGCAGTGGTGCCGCCGAAGGACGTCAACACGCTGGTCGAGAAGCTGAAGACCCAAAAGGGCATCGTGATCGACCAGCAGATCATTCCCGGCGCCAACCATTTCTTCGACGGCAAGCTGCAGCCGCTGATGGAAACCGTCACCGGCTATCTCGACATGCGGCTCGCCAACGTCCGCTAAAGACTGAGTCCGCCGTGGCCGCTTTCATTGCCCTGCTACGCGCGGTAAATGTCGGCGGCACCGGCAAGCTGCCGATGAGCGAATTGAAGTCGATGTGCGAGGCGCTCGGGTTTGCCGACGTCCGCACCTACATCGCCAGCGGCAATATAGTCTTCACCAGCCGCAAATCCGAATCCGCCGTGAAGAAGGCGTTGGAAGCAGCCCTTGAAAGCTACGCCGGCAGGCCGGTCGGCGTCATGGTGCGCACAGTTGCCGAGATGCAGGCCGTGCTCGCGGATAATCCGTTTCCGAAACTGGCGCCCAACCGTACCATGGCGGTTTTCCTCGACCACGCACCGCCGGCCGATACGCTGGCTGGTCTGCGCGGGCAGAAGGATGAGAAAGTCAGGCTCGGCCGCCGCGAAATCTACATCCACTATGGCGACGGCATGGGACAATCGAAGCTGGTGATTCCAGCCGCAAAGACCGGCACCGCGCGCAACATGAACACGATCGCCGCGCTGGCGAAGATGGCCGCGGAATTGTAATTCCCTCACGCCGCCTTGCGCGCCTGCAACCCTGATAGCCACGAATTCCGCCGCTCGATGAAATCGCGCAACAACGCCGGATAGTCCGCGCTCACCGCCGATCGCACCGACGGCCGCTCCGCCAGATGCTTGCGCCAGCGCTTTAGCTTCGGCTTGCCGGCGAGAATGCCGAAATCGGCGATATCGTCGAACACATCGAAATAGCGGAACACCGGACCGAACACCGCATCGACCAGCGAAAATTCTTCGCCGTCGAACCACGGCATTGCGGCGACGCGCGCTTCGAGCCGCGCAAATTTCTGCTCGAGCTGCGCTGTCTTGTCCTTGAACGTGGCCTCATCCTTGGCCGCATAAAAGCCCGCGATATCGTTAAGCGCCGCCGATCCGAACTCGATCCAGCCGCGATGTTCCGCGCGCGTCAGCGCGTTGCCCGGATGCAGCGGCCTGGGCTGGGTCTCTTCCAGATATTCGAGGATCACGGCGGATTCGAAAATCGCGATGTCGCCGACCAGCAACACTGGCGTCTTGCCGAGCGGCGAAATCTTCAAGAACCAGTCCGGCTTGTTGGCGAGGTCGATGTCGATCCGCTCGAATTCGACGCCCTTCTCGGTCAGCGCGATCACCGCGCGCTGCACATAGGGACAAAGCTTGTGGCTGATCAGTTTCAGCGCAGCGACCATGGCCAATCCTCGCATTCAATGCAGATGCATCAAATTACATGCATCTGCATTGAATGGTCAAGGTCAGTCTAATTCACGGTCGCGCGATGACCCCGCCGGTCATTGGGATCGGCACCCCCGTGGTGGCGGGGTAGCTCAGCGGCAGGCCCTTCAGGCCCCTTGCGGCGAGGAAGCCGAATGCCTGGGCCTCGATGGCGTCGGAGGCCCAGCCCAGCGTGTCGGCGGCCTGGACCGTTGCCGGGGCCAGGCATTCGCGCAGCATCCGCATCATGGTCTGGTTGCGGGCGCCGCCGCCGGCCACGATCCAGCTTTTCGGCTCCTTGGGCAGCAGCGGCACGATCCGCGCGATGGCGGCCGCGGTGAACGCGGTCAGGGTCGCCGCGCCGTCGGCGGGCGCCATGGAGCCAATCCGGAGCGAGGCAAAATCGTTGCGATCGAGCGATTTGGGCGGCGGCATCGAAAAGAACGGCTGTTGCAGCGCCCGCCCGATCCAGGCCGCATCGACCATGCCCTGGGCTGCGACACGGCCCTCGGCATCGAAGCGCTGGTTCATGGTGCGGAACATGAAGTCGTCGAGCAGCGCGTTGCCCGGGCCGGTGTCGCAGGCGATCAGGGTGTCGCCGTCGATATAGGTGATGTTGGAAACCCCGCCGATATTAACCACGACGACCGCCCCCTCGCGCTCCAGCGATTGCGCCAGCGCGCGGTGATAGACCGGCACGAACGGCGCGCCCTGCCCGCCGGCCTCGACGTCGGCGGCGCGGAAATCATGCATGACGGGGATATGGATAGCCTTGGCGAGCGAGGCGGCGTCGCCGATCTGCACCGTCAGCCGGCGCTCCGGGCGATGCAGCACGGTCTGGCCATGGAAGCCGACGATATCGATGTCCTGGAAGGCGATGCGGTGCTGGGCGACAAAGGCGGCCACCGCCTCGACATGGGCCGATGTGACGATCCGCTCGGCCTCGCGCAGGCAGCCCGGCCGGGCGTCGCGCTGCGGCAGGTCGACCGCCTCGAACAGCGCCTGGCGCAGCAGGTGCCGCTCGGCTTCGGTGTAGGGCCGGTATCCGGACGGCCCAAAGGCCGTAACCCGGCGGCCGTCGGTCTCGATCATGGCGACGTCGACCCCATCGAGCGAGGTGCCACTCATCAGACCAATAGCGGTCAACATCATCTGAAAAGTGCCTTCGCAACGCCCTGCTCGATCCGTCCCGCCGACGACGACCAGCTTGTACCAAACGCACACATCTTATAATGCCACAGCGGCACGATTACGGCACCCTGTTCCGCTATGGTTCCGCGATTTGCTACAATTACCGTGAAAATAGAATGATCAGAGTCGCACAGCTATGACCGCATTTAAATCGGATTTTCTTAACATCCTGCAAGAACGCGGTTTCATCCATCAATGTTCCGACTTCGATGGCCTCGATGCGCTGGCCGCCAAGGGCGAGGCCATCGCCTATGTCGGTTACGACTGTACCGCGCCGTCGCTGCACATCGGCAACTACCTCACCATGATGATGCTGCACTGGCTGCAGGAGAGCGGCAACAAGCCGATCACCCTGATGGGCGGCGGCACCACCATGGTCGGCGACCCCTCCGGCAAGGACGAGTCGCGCGCGATCCGCACCATCGCCGAAATCGAGGCCAACAAGGCCTCGATCCGCGGCGTGTTCGCAAAGGTGCTGCGCTACGGCAACGGCCACAGCGACGCGATCATGCTGGATAACGCCGAGTGGCTGACGAAACTGAACTGGATCGAGATGCTGCGCGATATTGGCCGGCATTTCTCGGTCAACCGCATGCTGACGATGGACTCGGTACGGCTGCGCCTCGAGCGCGAGCAGGAGATGAGCTTCATCGAGTTCAACTACATGGTCTGCCAGGCCTACGACTTCGTCGAACTGTCGCGCCGCACCGGCTGCCGGCTGCAGATGGGCGGCTCCGACCAGTGGGGCAACATCGTCAACGGCGTCGACCTCGGTCGCCGCATGGGGACGCCGCAACTGTTCGCGCTGACGACGCCGCTGCTCACCACCGCCTCCGGCGCCAAGATGGGCAAGACCGCGCAGGGCGCGGTCTGGCTGAACGCCGACCAGTTCTCGCCCTATGACTTCTGGCAGTACTGGCGCAACGTCGAGGACGCCGACGTCGTAAAATTCCTGAAGCTGTTCACGATCATGCCGATGAGCGAGATCGCGAAGCTCTCGGCCCTGCAGGGCGGCGAGATCAACGAGGCCAAGAAGATTCTGGCGACGGAAGCAACGGCGCTGCTGCACGGCCGCGACGCTGCCAACGAGGCCGCCGAGACTGCGCAGAAGACCTTCGAGCAAGGTGCGATCGCGGAAAACCTGCCCACGGTGGAAATTCCGCGCGGCGAACTAGAAGCCGGAATCGGCGTGCTCGCGGCCTTCGTCAAGGCCGGACTCGTGGCCTCGAATGGCGAAGCCCGCCGCCAGATCAAGGGCGGCGGCCTGCGCGTCAACGATACCGCCGTCACCGACGAAAAGATGACGCTGACGCCATCCAGCCTGACGCCGGAAGGCGTCATCAAGCTGTCGATGGGCAAGAAAAAGCACATCCTGCTCAAGGCTGCATAGGCGTATTCGTTTTTGAGCCTTGCCGGGACATGTGGAAACGCGCTCCCTGTGCTTGATGGATAAGAATACGCCAGCGGAGGAACTCGCGACCAAACCCCTCAAGCCGGGGCGTGTGGCGCTCAACGTGCTGGCGTTGTGCTTTGCGTTGTCGGTGCTCGGCCGTGGCCTCGGCGAGAGTTTTACGGTTTTCCTGAAACCGATCTCGGAAGACTTCGGCTGGGACCGCGCCCAGGTGGTGTCGGTCTATTCACTGACCTGGCTGGCGGGCGGCCTGACCGCGCCGCTGATCGGCCGGCTGTTCGACCGTTCTGGCCCCCGCGCGGTCTATGCGCTCGGGGTCGCCCTGCTCGGCGGCGCGTTCCTGTTCGCGTCGCATGCGCAAGCGCTCTGGCAGTTCCAACTCAGCGTCGGGCTCTGCGTCGGACTCGGCATCGCCTTGATCGGCAACGTGCCCAATTCGATCCTGCTCGGCCGCTGGTTCGGTCCGAAGCTGCCGACCGCGATGGCCGTGGTTTATTCCGCCACCGGCGCCGGCATCCTGCTGCTGCTGCCGGCCTCGCAGGTGCTGATCGACCGGATCGGCTGGCGTGACGCCTACCAGCTGTTCGGCGCGGTGGCGCTGTGCATGCTGGTGCCGTTGTTGTTGCTGCCATGGCGGCTGTTTGCCGGCGGCTCCCCCACCATCCCCAAGAAAGCCGACCCGGATTACGTCGACGAAGGCTGGACGCTTCTCAGCGCGATGCGCCACCACGCCTTCTGGGCGCTGTTTGCGACCTTCTTCTTCACCGCGGTGGCGATGTATGCGATCACGGCGCAGATCGTCGCCTATCTGATCGATGCTGGATTTCCGCCGCTGCAGGCGGCGACCGCATGGGGCTTTTCCGGCATCGTGCTGCTGTTCGGCATGCTCGGCATCGCGACCCTCGACGGCCTGATCGGTCGCCGACCGTCGGTGCTGTTCAGCTATGGCGTCTCGATTATCGGGATCATCCTGCTCTGGCTGATCCAGTACTATCCGAACTACTGGCTGGTGACGGGTTTCGTGGTCTGCTTCGGCAGCATGATCGGTTCGCGCGGACCGCTGATTTCCGCGACCGCGCTGAATATCTTTCGCGGCGAGCGGGTCGGCACCATCTTCGGCACCATCTCGATCGGTAGCGGCCTCGGATCGGGATTGGGCTCCTGGAGCGGCGGCCTGATCCACGACTACACACACAGTTATAATGCGCTGTTCGCCTTCGCCCTGGTCAATGTCGTGCTGGGGCTAATTCCCTTCCTGGTTGTACCGGCGCTGCGGCGCTAACCGATGCCGCGAACCTGAACGCGGTACGTCCCGGTAGAAATACGGCAACTACGAAGCGCGCATGCGAGATTTAACATGCGTTCACGATTGGTAAGCGCCTTCATGTTATCGCCCTTGGGAAGAGTTTTATCCCAGAGGTCGCAAATGCTCAGCCGATTGAAGATCCGCACCAAACTCGCAAGCATGGTCCTGCTGGCGGCGCTGACCATTTGCACCGTCATCGCGGTATCGGGTACGCTGAGCCGGAACCGGATGCTGGACGACCGCGTCACACAGATGCGCGCGGCGGTCGACTTGCTGCTGGGCATGGCGCAATCGCTGCAGGACGAAGTGACCGCCGGGAAGATGACACTGGCCGAAGCGCAGGCCCAGTTCCGCGCCCGCGGCCGCAAGATGACCTTCAACAAGGGCCAGGGTTACCCCGTCACCTACAACGCCGACACCTCGATCCTGCTCAACGGTGCCAACCCGCAGCTCGAAGGCAAGATCACCGGTGCGAAAGATTCGACCGGTCTCGTGATCGCCGATGCCCAGGTCGCCGCAGCCCGCCAGAGCCCCGAGGGCGGAACGACGTCCTACCTGTATCCCCGGCCCGGCCAGACCGAGCCGGTTCGCAAGACGGTCTATGTCCGCAGCTTCGCGCCGTGGAATGTGGTGATGAGCTACGGCCTCTATGTCGATGACGTCGACGCCGACGTCAACGCGCTGCTGACACGGCTGGGCGCGATCGGCGCCGGCCTGCTGGTGCTGATGGGCCTGCTGTCATGGCTGATCGCCCGCGATGTTCTGGGCGCGCTCGACCGGCAGAAAGGCCGGATGCAGCGCATCGCCGAGGGCCATCTCGACCAGGCGGTCGAAGAGACCGAGCGCGGCGATGAGATCGGACGGATGGCGGAAACGCTGGAAATGTTGCGCCAGACCGCGATATCAGCGCGTACGCTGGAGGCCGAACAAGTCGCCTCGAAAGCGCGGTCCGAGGACGAGAAGCGCCAGGCGGTCATTGCGATGGCCGATCGATTTGACGCTTCCGTCGGCAAACTGGTCGGACTGATGGCATCGGGATCACACGAGCTGGAAACCACGGCCAAGTCCATGACCGGCACCGCCGATCGTACCAACGAGCGCGCAGCGCTGGTCGGCTCGGCCGCCGGCGAGGCCTCTACGCGGGTGCAGACGGTGGCGGCCGCCGCCGAAGAGCTGTCTTCCTCGATCACCGAGATCAGCCGCCAGGTGGCGCAGTCGGCTGCGATCACCGGCCGTGCCGTCGAGACCGCCCGCCGCACCGACGTCACTGTGCGCGCGCTGGCCGAAGGCGCCGAGCAGATCGAGCACGTTGCCGAACTGATTTCGAGTATCGCCAGCCAGACCAATCTCCTCGCCCTCAACGCGACCATCGAAGCCGCGCGCGCCGGTGAAGCCGGCCGTGGCTTCGCTGTGGTCGCGGTCGAGGTCAAGAGCCTCGCCAGCCAGACCGCCGAGGCCACCAAGGAGATCGGCACCCGCATCGCCCAGATCCAGGCCGCGACCAAGGAAGCCGTCGAGGCCATTCAGGGCATCACCGCCACCATCGAGGAAGTCTCCACGATC
>JAIEPP010000590.1 GCA_019748335.1 Xanthobacteraceae bacterium | reverse complement strand
CGCCAGCGCCACCTATTGCAAACGCAAACTCCCGGCCGCGACGGAGCGGCTGGGCGAAGTCGCTCAGATCTGGGAGGCGGAATGATGAGCAGAGTGTCCACAGTGCTGAAGGATGACGGCGCGCGCCGCGACGCGATCAGCCTCCATGATCGGTCGATCCTCGTTGAGGCCGGCGCGGGTTCGGGCAAGACCGCCGTCATGGCAGGGCGCATCGCCGCGATGCTTGCCGAAGGGGTCTCGCCGCGCGCCATTGCCGCCGTCACCTTTACCGAACTCGCCGCGAGCGAGCTGCTGTCCCGTGTCCGCGAATTCGTCGCCGACCTCTCGGACGGCAAGATCGCGACCGAGCTGCGCGTCGCGCTGCCCCACGGCCTGTCCCAGGCCCATCGCGATAATCTCGCCGCCGCAAGCACCGCGATCGACGAAATCACCTGTTCAACCATCCACGGCTTCTGTCAGCGCCTGATCAAGCCCTATCCGGCGGAGGCCGACATCGATCCCGGCGCCGGCGTCATGGATCGCAATCAGGCCGATCTCACCTTCCTCGAAATTGTTGATGGCTGGTTGCGCGAGCGCCTGTCCGGCGGCCAGGGCGGCATCCTCGCAGAGATGGTGTTGCACAGCCCCGGCGAAACCGTGGCGCTCGTTCACAAGATTGCCGAAAATCTGCGCCGCCGCCGTACCCTCGCCGCGCCGCCCATATCCCCGCTTGACGGCCGCCTGACGGCGTTCCGGCAGGCCGCGGCGGATTTCGCGGGCTTCATGCATGGGACAGGGACGACCGAGCCGGAAACGGTTGTGATCGTCGAACGGCTGGTCGAGATGGCGACCGCGTTGGCAAATGGCTCCGATCCCGCAACCCCCGCCGGCCTCGTCCAACTCCTGACGTCACGGCCGCATCCCGACCTTTGCACCAAGGCTGGCACCTTCGCTTCCTATCGCAAGAAGGGCAAATGGGCCGCCGCTGCAAAACAGGCTGGCCTCTCGAAAGCCGATGGTGATCGGCTGAACGACGACGCCGATGCTCATTACACCGCTTGCTGCGATGCCTGGATTTCGCTTCTTCAGGCTGCGGCCAGCCAGGCCCTGGCGGCGCTGATCGAAGAAGCGCGTCCTGTCCTGCAACGCTACCGCGACCACAAGCGCGCAAGCGCCCAGCTCGACTTCGACGATCTGATTTTCGCCGCGCGCGATATGCTGCGCGACCATGACGAGGTTCGCCGCGCGCTGGGACAGCGTTTCGCTCATGTCCTCGTCGATGAGTTCCAGGACACAGATCCCCTGCAAACCGAGATCTTCTGGCGGCTCTGCGGCGAGCCGGTCGAAGGCAATGACGACTGGACCCGCTTCCGGATCCGGCCGGGAGCGCTCTTCCTGGTCGGCGATCCCAAGCAGGCAATCTACCGCTTCCGTGGCGCCGATGTCGGCGCCTATGTGCAGGCGCGCGACGCCTTTCGCGTCCAAGACCCCGACAGTCTCCTGTCGATCTCCACCAATTTCCGCTCCTGCGCCTCGATCCTCACCTTCGTCAACGAACGCTTCGAGGCCGTGCTCTCGGCCGATGGGCAGCCGGGCTTCACCGCTCTCGACCCGTTCCATAGCGACCGAGGCGGCCTGTGCGTGGCGGCCCTCGACATCGCGGTAGCGGACGAAAACGGCAAGGCCAGCGCCGAACAGCAGCGCGACGCCGAAGCCGACGCCATCGCCGAGCTGTGCGCCCGACTGATCGAAAGCCACCCAATCATCGATCGTCGCAGCGGCGCGGAGCGTCCCTGCCAGCCGGGCGACATCGCCTTGCTGGCGCCGACCGGCGCGGAGCTGTGGCGCTATGAGGAAGCCCTGGAGCGCCGGGGCATCCCTGTGGCGACCCAAGCCGGCAAGGGGCTGTTCCGCCGCCAGGAAATCCAGGACCTAATTGCGCTGACCCGCGTCCTGGCCGATCGCCGCGACACGCTGGCGCTCGGCGCGCTGCTGCGCGGACCTCTGGTCGGCCTCACCGAAGAAGACCTGCTGGACATCGTCTGGGGACTTCCGCGCTCGAAGGAACAGCCGGATCGGATTCCGCGCCTGGATCTCAGCATCGACCCGGCCGTCATCACGCACTCACTCGCGCGCGCGGTCATCGAGCGGCTGCAATCGCTCTCCCGGCGCGGCAACAGCACGACCCCGCACGAACTGCTCTCGCAGGCCGTGGACGTGATGCGCGTCCGCCCGCTCCTCCTCGAGCGCCATCGCGGCCAGGCCGAGCGCGCGCTCGCCAACATCGACCTCTATCTCAGCCTGTCGACCGGCTACGCCGTGCGCGGCCTGCGCGCCTTCGCCGAGGCGATGACAGCAGCGTGGTCCGACGAGGCGCGCGCCGTCGAGGGACGGCCCGACGCGCAGGAGGAAGCGGTCGCGCTCTTCACCATGCACGCGGCCAAGGGGCTGGAATGGCCGATCGTCATTCCGGTGAATACCATGACCGGCGTCATGGCGCCCGAAAGCGCCGTCATCGACCGCCAGACCGAGACTTTCTATTGCTCGGTCCTGGGCGTCGCACCCGAAGGCTACGAAACCGCGCGCCAAGCGGAAAAGGAAGAGCTGGACCGCGAACGCATCCGGCTCTGGTATGTCGCGGCCACTCGCGCCCGCGAACTTCTCGTCCTCCCCCGGCTCGACACCACGCCGTCGAAATCCGCCTGGATCGGTCTCGTCGATCTGTCGCTCGCCGACCTGCCCGGCTTGGACGCCTCCCATCTGCCTGCCGGCCTCACGGCCGCAGGAGCGGGCACGGACAATACCCAGACGCGCGCGACCTTCGCCGCCGAGGCCGAAACCATCACAGCCGCGCAGACGCGGCTGACCTGGCTTGCTCCCAGCCGCGACGAAAACGCCGCCGGGATCGTGCTGCGGGAGGAAGAAGCCGCAATCTGGACCGGGTTGGCCGACGACCAGCCTCCCGAGCTGGAAGCCGCTGCCCTCGTGCAAGGCGGCCGGGAGCGCGGGCTGATCCTCCACAAGCTCATGGAAGAGGTGCTGACCGGCGAAACCTCGGAGGCGGAAGCCGCCCTGACCGACCGGGCGGCCGACCTCATCCACGCCCTCGGCCGGTCTCCGGTCTCCGCCCCGGCGACGGGGCTGTCGGCTGAAGAACTGGCCGCCTGTGTCGTGCAAACCCTCGCCCTACCCGACATTGCGATCCTGCGGCCGGACCTTCTGGCCGAATTTCCCGTCTATGCCGCACAGGCGTCCGATGGCGTAGAAACCGCAACGGCCGGGATCACAGACGCTCTGACTATTGGCGAGGATGGCCGGCCCGTCGTGGTTGTCGACTGGAAGAGCGACGTGAATCCCGAGGCTCAAACGCTCGACCACTATCGGGCTCAGGTCCGCGCCTATCTCGATATGACCGGCGCCGAGCGCGGGCTCATCGTTCTGATGACGAGGGGAATGGTGATTGCCGTCTCGCCCTCGCCACAGACGGTGGCGACCTAACGGAGGGAGACACGATGGCCTCCCGCAAGCGCCCCGCCGGCCCCAATCAGGACGATCTCTTCAATCCCGAGGTCGAACTCCTGCTGCCGGCTCGGCTTGCCATTGATGGCAAAGTGCTGGGAAGCCCCGTGCGCCAGTTGGTGGTTCCGACGCTGAGGGTGCGATGCCGGCTGCGGCCCTTCGCCATCCGCCGCGTCAATGGTCACGAGACGACCTTGGAATCCGGCGAGATTCTGAAGATCATCAGTGCGAAGACGGCGACGCCATTGGAAGCCGATCTCGTTCTCCTTGTGCCCGGCGCAACGGATCCGGAACGGATCGCCGATGCGCTCGAACTGGGTGAAGGCCGGTGGATGAATGCACCGCCGACCAGCATCGACACGCTGGATCGTTCCGCACGCGCCGAGCGTCTGAAGGCGGTCTCCGCGTCCTGGATCGACGCGATACATCTGCGCGAGGGACGAGCCGCGGCGGACGGTCAGCCGGCGCAGCCTGGCTTGCGGCGTCCCCAGATCGGCGCGCTTCACGCCGCGCTTGCCCATGCGACACGATCGACGGACCCGGCCACCATCGTCATGCCGACGGGCACGGGCAAGACCGAGACAATGCTGGCGCTCAATGCCAAACGGCGGTTCGAGCGCCTGCTGGTGGTGGTCCCCACCGACGCTCTGCGTGAGCAGATCGCGGGCAAATTCGAGACCTTCGGCGTCCTGAAACAGCAGAAATGTCTCGATGAGACCGCAGCCTTCCCTTTGGTCATGCGGCTCTCGCACATTCCGGCGAGCGAGGCCGAAGTCGATGAAATCTTCGACAGCGCCAATGTCGTCGTCACCACGATGCAGATCGCGGGCCGCGCGGAGGCGCCGGTGCAGGAACGGATGGCGGCCCGTGCCTCCGCACTCTTTATCGACGAGGCACATCACATCGGGGCACGGACTTGGAAGTCCTTTCGCGGGCTCTTCGTTGAGCACGAGCCGCCCATTCCGGTGATCCAGTTCACAGCCACCCCGTTTCGTGAGGATGGAGGCCGCGTCGATGGGGAGTTCATCTACACCTACCCACTGAAGAAGGCGCAGCAGGAAGGCTATTTCAAGCCGATCCGCTTCGAGGCCGTATTCGGACTCGATCAACCCGATGCCGACCAGGCGATCATCGACAAACTCGGCGAAGTACTTGACTCGGACCTGGACGCCGGCCTCAATCATCTGGCTATGGCCCGTTGCAGCACGATCGAACGCGCCAAGCACCTGCATAGCCTCTATGCGGCGGCCTATCCGGACTGTCGACCAGTCATCGTCCACAGCCAGCAATCGCTGAAGGAGCGGCGTGAAAATCTGGCAGCGCTACGCCGCTTTGAGAGCCGGATTATCGTATGTGTCGACATGCTCGGCGAGGGCTTTGACCTGCCCGAGCTGAAGATCGCTGCATTGCACGATCATCACAAGAGCGTGGCGGTGACGATCCAGTTCGTCGGCCGCTTTACCCGCCAGGACCCAACCCTGGGTGATGCGACGGTGATCGCCAATACCGGCATCGACGATGTTGATCGTTCGCTGGCCAAGCTCTACGCCGAGGACGCCGACTGGAACGCGCTGGTAGAGGCGCTCAGTTCGGCCAAGATCGAACGCCAGGTTCGCCGCGCCGAGATGTTCAAGGGCTTTTCGGGGGATCTGATCGACATTCCGCTCCAGACCCTCGAGCCGAAAATGAACGCGGTCCTTTACCGGACGTCCTGTGATGCTTGGGATCCGTTTCGCGCGGAGGAACTCTACAATCCCGGCGTCTATCTCGGCATGAAACTGAACCCGCATCAACGGGTCGCGATCTTCGTGACTCGGGCGGAGGAACAGGCGCGCTGGACCTCGGCGCAGCAGGCGGTAAACGTCACCTGGGATCTGCACATGCTCCACTGGGATCAGGCAAGTGGCCTGCTCTACATCAGCAGTTCCGCCAAGGGGCCGTTCGACCGCCTGGCAAAGGCGGTTTGCGGCGATACGACCCGCCGCGTAGAAGGCGAGGAAGTGTTCCGCAGCCTCCACGGGTTCAAGCGGCTCATCCTGCGGAACCTCGGCCTCACCCACCATCAGGGGCGCGGCGTCCGCTATTCCATGTATATGGGCGTGGACGTCGCCGACGGCCTCGACAGCGCGAAATCCCAGTCGCGGATCAAGAACAACATCTTCGCCACTGGTTTTCTCGACGGCGTGCCGGCCTCACGCGGATGCTCGGCGAAGGGCAAGTTCTGGTCCAGCGCCAAGGTCCATGACCTGACCGACTGGGTGGACTGGTGCCAGGATGTCGGTCGCACGGTGAACGATCCCAGCATCACGACCGACGGCGTCTTCAAGAGCGCGATGCGCCCCCACCAGATCAGCCAGCGCCCGGCTGTTCCACCCGTGGCGATCCATTGGCCTGAATCTTTGATCACGCAGTTTGAGGAGCGGATCGAGATCTCGTTCGGCGATGAGCCCGTAACCTTCGCGGAATGCGATATCGAGTTGCTCGATAACGCTCGTTCCGGACCGTTGCGCTTCGCCGTGCGGAGCGATGACCACACGGCCGAGTTCGAGATCGTCTTCAGCGATGGGCATGCCCGCTACCCCCAGCGCGCCGGTCCCAAGGCGACGATCAAGGTCGGCAGCAAGATGCAGACGCTGTCCGAATCCTTCGGCGAGGATTCGCCACAAATCGACTTCGGCGATGGCTCGCTGCTCATCTACAGCCATCTCTACACTCTGCCCGAAGGCGAAACGATCGAGCCCTACCCATCCGACAAGATCGAAGCCTGGGATTGGTCGAAGGCCAATATCCGCGTCGAGTCTCAAGGCACGAGTAAGCGCGCAGACTCAGTCCAGCGTCTCGTCATCGACACGCTGCTGGCGGCCCCCGATCCCTATGATGTGATCTTCGACGATGATGGCAAAGGCGAGATCGCTGATGTCGTGGCGCTGCGCATCACCGACAGCGTCGTTTCCGTGACCCTGTATCACTGCAAGTATTCCGGGACGGATACGCCAGGTGCGCGTCTCAGCGACCTCTACGAGGTTTGCGGCCAGGCTCAGAAATCCGCTCGGTGGCGCGACCGGCCAGGCCGTATGCTTCAACATATGCTGAGGCGCGAAAAGATGCGCCGGGACCGCGGCCTCAGTTCTCGGATTGAGCAAGGCTCGGCCGCCGCGATCAAGAAACTCAAGGTCGGGTGGCAAGATCACCGCTTTGAGTTCGACGTCCGCATCGTGCAACCCGGGCTATCCCGGCAAGCAATCGGTGAAGAAGGCTTGCATCTTCTTGCCGGGGTTGAAACCTATTTACTCGAAACCCGCGCTATGAGGTTGAAAATTATTGGTAGTGAATGATGTCGTGAGGCATCTGAAATATTCTTAAGCTGTAAGTTTGATCACGCCTTGGGGGGCAGGCTTCGTGTCATCTTTTGGGTTCACCTTTTTGTCGCGCAAAGCGCTGGGCCAGGCCGAACAGATGATGTTCGGCGGCGCAGCGGGGGTGCGCGATGAGGTCGGGTTCCTCATCGTCCACCAGCGCTATGCCGATCACTTCTTCCCCGGCACATCGGTTCTGCACACACGGCTGCGCTACGCGCTTCTCATCCCCTGGCTTTACCAAAGCCTGCGGACGAAGCGCCCTGTCCCCAAGGATTTTGGCCAAGCCTTTTCCGATCTCGAACACGAGCTGACCGGCCGTCTCAAATATGTCGATGGCGTGGGCGGAGAGAAAGATGGGGTGATCGGCGGGGACGTCTTCCCCCGAGCGATCAGCCAGCCGCCAGCCTATGTCTATTGGACAGCCCTCGCCAAGTGGGGACTGATCGGCACCCGCCCGGATGGCCGGCCGTGGAGCCGCCCGGATATGGCGAAGCTCTTGGCGGCGGTCGGCAAGCGCACGCTTCATGACGATGACGGGAAGCCCTTCGAGACGGTTGCCTGGCCCATCTCAGGCTTGATCGATGCCCCCGGCGACTGGGATGGCGGAGGGAAACTCACGCTCGAGCTTTCACCGCCGGAGCAGATCTATCTCGCGACCAAACTGCGCGCCGTTCGCTCACCGACAGATCCAGGGGAGCCCTCGCTCTTGTCGAAACTGGTTGGAAAGCCGCTCGACGAGGCAGATCACTGCTGGGACGGCGAAATTCTCGCGCTCGCCGACAAGGAAGCCGCCATGCTGAAGCGGACCGGCCAGGCGGCGGCGCTGTCGGCCATTGGCAGGGCGATTTATGCGGCCCAGGTCGAGATACTCAAGGAAACGCGCGACAAGCGGCCGCAGCCAAATTTACATCGCGCCGCGCTGAAAGACGCGGTCGAGCAATGGGGCGGACCGGCCGCTCGGCTGGATATGAACCTGTTTCTCGCCGAAATCGGCCACCTCCCGCCCGCGGTTGAAGGGGTTCTGAAGGAGACTTCGGCCTGGGTTCGGGCGAATGGCAAGGATCCGATGCCGTTGCTCGACGTGTACGCGCGGGCGGAGGTCAGCAGGAAGGATGATCGTGCGCGTCTCGCCAACAACCAATTCGGCGTCGATCGGCGCATGGAATGGCAGGGCGAGCGACATGGTCGCGCCGAGCCGCTGCATTATCGCTGGGGAAATGTGAAGCGGCTCCTGCGAGATCTGGAGGATGTCGTATGAGCGATCGGCAGGCTTGGGACGGCCAGCCATACCTCGACGAACTGCGGCCTGGACGATTGGAGACGGTCAAGCTCGCATTGTTCGCGACCTACTCGGTCGACCTGTCTGCGGTCGCGGCAGTGTTGCTCGCCCTGATTGGTCGCAACAATGACAAGGGCAGCGGAACAGCGGTCGATTTTGCCGAAGCGATAGACAGGCTGCGCGATCACGTCAGGATCATCATCCAGCGCGGGAGGATCGCGCGCCCGGTGGCGCTTCCCCGTATCGCAGGCATCCTCGATCAGTTCATCGTCGAGCAACCCTACGATGAACGAGAGCGCAGCTGGCATCCGAAGATTGCTCTGGTCGCCTATAACTGCCCCAAAGCGGAAACGCGCTGGAAGCTCTGGATTGGCAGCCGGAACCTCACCCGATCTCAGGATCTCGACGCTGGCGTTTTGCTGGATGGCAGCGAAAAGCGCGCGAAGGGACGGGTTCGGCTCCCTGGCGTCGGCGCGCTCGGAGGCACTCTCGCACGCTCCGCATCGCGCGAGGATGCCGATGACATCTCGAAGCAGCTGGAGACGATCTGGTGGGATGCGCCCGACGGCTTTCGCTTACGCGGCCTCCTCAATGGGCTGGACCAAGGCGTTCCCTTGCCAGTGGAGCCGCCATCCGGCGCGATCAACGGCATAACGGTCATCAGCCCGTTCTTATCGTCCGACTTTCTAAAAAGGGCCGGCAAGTGGGGGCCCGCTGAATCCAGAACGCTGATTTCGTCGATGCCGGCTCTTGCCGATATCGCCAGCCTGTCCAGGACATCGCTGACCGGCTTCTCGAAAATCCTGGCCTATGCGGCGCCAGACGTGCTCGCTGACGAGTCTACGCTCGCTCTGCCCGGCGGCAACGAACCCGTGGCCGAAGATGATGTGGAGCCGGCGCCCCTTGCTCTCCATGCGAAGATCTTCTGCTTCCACTCGGGCGAGAAGACCATCTTGAGGGTCGGAAGCGCCAATGCGACCGAAAGGGCATGGTCCGGGCGCAACTCGGAAATCATGGTCGAACTCGAGGCGGGCGAAGCGTTCTCTTCCGGCCTGGCGTTCCTAGTCGGCAAAGCGACGCCTGTCACCATAGAGGAACTCGCCGCCGCAGACCTGGGCAGCGTGAGTGCAGCCGATGCGCTGGAAGAGTCGCGCAAGGTGCTCATGGCCTCCTGGGACCCGGTTCTGCGCCGCGACGGGGAATGCTTCTCGATCGATGCCCGGGCGGTTCCTTCGCTCGCCTACCCTGACCATGTGCTGCACGCCGGACCTGCAAATGGCGACCTGCTGACTTGGCCGACCGACGCCGTCCGCCTCGGTCTTGGACCGATCCCCTTGTCACTTCAATCTGCCTTCATTCAGGTCAGGATAAGCAGCCCAGACGGCGATTTGCGGTGGATGCAGCGGGTCACTGTCGATCCGCCTCTCGAAGAGCAGCGGGATCTAGCCGCGCTGGCCAGCCACATGGGGCTTCGCGCATTTCATGACTG
>JAIEPP010000236.1 GCA_019748335.1 Xanthobacteraceae bacterium | reverse complement strand
ACCTTCTCCAGCTTCGCTTTCAGCGCCGGCCAGGCCTTGCGGTCCATTTGCGCGTCGAAGTCGGCGTCGGTCAGGCCGGCATGCTGGCGCAACAGTGCGTAGAACTGCGGCTCGATCGAACCGATCGAAATGAAATGGCCGCAGGAACATTCGTAAACGCCGTAGAAATGCGCGCCGCCGTCGAGGAAGTTGGTGGCGCGCTCATCGGTCCAGCGCCCCATCGCGGTCATGTCGAAGAACATCGACAT
This sequence comes from Xanthobacteraceae bacterium, assembly GCA_019748335.1. GTDB lineage: Bacteria > Pseudomonadota > Alphaproteobacteria > Rhizobiales > Xanthobacteraceae > Bradyrhizobium. The sequence continues at coordinate 9,375 of JAIEPP010000236.1, read as the reverse complement.
CAGCGACGCGGCGCCGTCGCACATCGCGGCATCGACCACCTGGCCCTTGCCGGATTTCGAAGCCTCCAGCAATGCGGCGAGTACGCCGACCACGAGATAGAGCGCGCCGCCGCCGAAGTCGCCGACCAGATTGAGCGGCGGCACCGGCTTTTCCTTGGTGCCGATCGCGGCCAGCGCACCGGTGATCGAGATGTAGTTGATGTCATGGCCGGCGGCGTTGGCCAGCGGGCCTTCCTGGCCCCAGCCGGTCATGCGGCCGAACACGAGGCGCGGATTGCGCGCCATTACCACGTCGGGCCCGAGCCCCAGCCGTTCCATCACGCCGGGCCGAAAACCTTCGATCAGCGCGTCGGCGCCTGCGAGCAGGTCGAGCGCTTTTGCGATCGAAGCCTTGTCCTTCAAATCGAGCTCGACGACCTTGCGGCCGCGCGTTGCCACCGCTTTCAAATTCTTCTTGGCGCCGATGCGATCGAGCGTCACCACTTCGGCGCCCATGTCGGCCAGCATCATGCAGGCGAACGGGCCCGGGCCGATGCCGGCGAATTCGACGATGCGGAAACCGGCGAGCGGGCCGGAGGTGCGGGTAGCGGATTGGGCGGCTGGTTTATCGAGCACGTTGTTTTCTCTCCCAAGGGAAGCGTCTTTAATTAGTTGATTAGCTAAATTCTCCCGCCGAAGCGAGGCCGTGGCAAGCTTCTTTTGCCGACAATCTGTCCAAAATGCAGAACGGCGCGCATCGCTGCGCGCCGCCCTGTCGAACTTGCGTCCAGGCGCTACTAACCCGCTGCGGCCACCGCCCGTTGCGCCATCACCTTGATCAGGTTGGCGCGATAGTCCGACGCGCCGTGAATATCGCTCATCAGGCCGTCGGCGGAAATCTTGACGCCGTCGAGCGCGCTGGCCGACCAGTTGGCCTTCAGCGCCGTCTCGATCGCCGGTACCCGCATGACGCCGTTTTGCGACGCGCCGGTGGCTGCGACGCGGACTTCGCCTCCCGGGCTCCTGGCCACGAACACGCCGGTCAGCGCGAAACGCGACGCCGGATGCGGGAATTTGGCGTACCCCGCCTTGTCCGTGACCGGAAACGAGACGCCGGTGATGATCTCGCCGTCATCCAGCGCCGTCGTGAACAGGCCCTTGAAGAAATCGCCGGCCTTGATGTTGCGCTTGTTGGTTTTCACGGTGGCATCGAGTGCCAGCAGGGCCGCGGGATAATCTGCGGCCGGATCGTTATTGGCGATCGAGCCGCCGATGGTGCCGCGATGCCGCACAGCGGGATCGCCTATTAACGAAGCGAGGTAGGCCAGCGCGGGGATCGCCTTCTTCACGATCGCGCTCTGGGCCACGTCGTAATGCGTCGTGGCTGCCTTGATGACGATCCCGTCGCTCGTGGGTTCAATGCCGACCAGGTCCTTGATCCGGGCGAGATCGATCACGTCGGATGGCGAGGCCAGCCGTTGCTTCATCACGGGGATCAGCGTGTGGCCGCCGGCGAGGTACTTCGATTCCGAACCCTTGGCGAACATCGCGGCGGCTTCGTCGATCGAGGAGGGGCGATGATAAGTTGTCTCGTACATGATGCTTTCCTCTCAACCGTGAATGGCGTGCCAGACGCGGTCGGGCGTCGCCGGCATTTCCAGTTTGTTGTGACCGATGGCATCCGTGATCGCGTTGATCACGGCCGCCGATGAGCCGATGGCGCCGGCTTCGCCGCAGCCCTTGACCCCGAGCGGATTGCCCGGACAGAGCGTCGGCGTGTGCGAGAGTTTGAACGACGGCAAATCGTCGGCGCGCGGCATGGTGTAATCCATGAACGAGGCCGTGATCGGCTGGCCGTTGGCGTCGTAGATCGCGTGTTCGAGCAGTGCTTGACCGATGCCTTGCGCCAAGCCGCCGTGGACCTGGCCTTCGACGATCATCGGGTTGATCAGCCGGCCGAAATCGTCCGCCGCGACGAAGTCGACGAACGAGGTCTTGCCGGTGGCGGGATCGACTTCGATCTCGCAGATATAGGTGCCGGCCGGGAAGGTGAAGTTGGTGGGATCGTAGAACGCGGTTTCCTTCAGGCCGGGTTCCATGCCGTCAGGCAGGTTGTGCGCGGTGTAGGCCGCGAGCGCCACCATTGGCAGCGCGATCGACTTGTCGGTGCCGGTGACCTTGAACTCGCCGTTCTCGATGACGATGTCGTTTTCCGACGCTTCAAGCTGGTGCGCGGCGATCTTCTTGGCCTTGGCCTCGACCTTTTCCATCGCCTTGATGATGGCGGTGCCGCCGACCGCGAGCGAACGCGAGCCGTAGGTCCCCATGCCGAACTGCACCTTGTCGGTATCGCCATGGACGATCTGCACCTGGCTGATCGGCACGCCGAGGCGCTCCGAAATCAACTGGGCAAAGGTGGTCTCGTGGCCCTGGCCATGGCTGTGCGATCCCGTCAGCACCTCGATGGTGCCGACCGGGTTGACGCGGATTTCCGCCGACTCCCACAGGCCGACGCCGGCCCCTAAGCTGCCGACCGCTTTCGAGGGCGCGATGCCGCAGGCCTCGATGTAGCAGGAGACGCCGATGCCGCGCAGCTTGCCCTCGGCTTTGGCCTTGGCCTTGCGCGCGGGGAAGCCGGCATAGTCGATCGCCTTCATCGACGCATCCAGCGAGGCGCCGAAGTCACCAATATCATAGGCCATGATGACGGGCGTCTGATGCGGGAACTGGGTGATGAAGTTCTTGCGGCGCAATTCCGCCGGGTCGACCTTCAACTGCCGGGCGGCTGTTTCCATCAGCCGCTCGACCAGGTAGCTGGCTTCGGGGCGGCCTGCGCCGCGATAGGCGTCGACCGGCGTGGTGTTGGTATAGACGGTCATCACCTCGGCATAGATCGCCGGGATGTTGTACTGGCCCGACAGCAGCGTGGCGTAGAGATAGGTCGGCACCGAGGACGAAAACAGCGACATATAGGCGCCGAGATTGGCGTGGGTCTTTACCCGCAGGCCGAGGATCTTGTTGTCCTTGTCGAACGCCATCTCCGCCTTCGAGATATGGTCGCGGCCATGGGCATCGGTCAGGAAGGCTTCGGTGCGGTCGCCGGTCCATTTCACCGGGCGTCCAACTTTTTTGGAGGCCCACAGCGCCACCATTTCTTCCGGATAGATGTAGATCTTGGAGCCGAAACCGCCGCCGACGTCGGGCGCGATCACCCGCAGCTTGTGCTCCGGCGCGATGTTGTAGAACGCCGACAGCACCAGTCGCGCGACATGCGGATTCTGCGAGGTCGTGTACAGCGTGTAGTGCTCTTCGGCCTCTTCATATTCCGCGATCGCCGCCCGCGGCTCCATCGCATTCGGCACCAGACGGTTGTTGGTCAATTCCAGCGTCACCACGTTGGCGGCCTTGCCGAAGGCGTCCTTGACCGCGCTTTCGTCGCCGATCGCCCAGTCGTAGATCACGTTGCCCGGCGCCTCCGGATGCAATTGCGGCGCGCCCGGCTTGATCGCCGAGCGGATGTCGGCGACGACAGGGAGTTCCTCGTAAGTGACCACCACGGCTTCCGCCGCGTCCTTGGCCTGGTTCTTGGTTTCGGCGATCACGACCGCAACCGCCTGGCCGACAAAACGCACGGTTTCCGGCGCCATCGCCGGCCACGCGCCCATCTTCATCGGGCTGCCGTCCTTGGAGGTGATGGCCCAGCCGCAGATGAGGTTGCCGACCTTGTCGTCGACGATCTGCTGGCCGGTCAGGACGCCGACCACGCCCGGCATCTTCATCGCCGCGGATGAATCGATGCCCTTGACCTTGGCATGCGCGTGCGGACTGCGGATGAAATGGGCATGGGTCATGCCCTGAAGCTTGATGTCGTCGACGTAACGGCCCTTGCCAGTGGTGAAACGTCGGTCTTCCTTGCGCACAACGCTTGCGCCAATGCCTTCAACGCCCATGTTCTGTCCTCCCAACCGGAGTTATTGTTTCCGCCCTTTCCATCGAAAGCTGGCGGTCTTGAAGCCTGGAATTGGTAGCCGGCGGAGGCTATTCGGCCGCCTGCGAAACCTTCATGCGGCCGGCCGCGTCGAGCACCGACTTGACGATGTTGTGGTACCCGGTGCAGCGGCAGATGTTGCCTTCGAGCTCGTGGCGGACAGTTTCCTCGTCGAGCTTGCCGCCATAGCGGTGCACGATATCGATCGCCGACATGATCATGCCCGGGGTGCAGTAGCCGCATTGCAGGCCGTGATTGTCGCGGAAGGCGGCCTGCATCGGGTGCAGTTCGTCGCCCTTCGAGATGCCCTCGATGGTGGTGACGTTGGAGCCCGCGGCCTGGCCGGCCAGCACGGTGCAGGATTTGACCGCCTTGCCGTCGATATGGACGACGCAGGCGCCGCACTGGCTGGTATCGCAGCCGACATGGGTGCCGGTCAGGTTCAGGGTTTCGCGCAGGAGATGGACCAGGAGGGTCCGGTCCTCGACGTCGGCCGAGACGGCCTTGCCGTTCACCGTCAGTTTGATGGTAGACACGCGTGATACCTCCCGATGTTTTTGAATTATTCCAATTAGAAACAGGCGGAAGGGAACTTGCAACTAGGATTTTGGTCGCGCTGGTCATTGTGATGACACGGAGCGCGCGAGCGGACGATTTTCGCGATGACGGATTTTTCCTTCACCCTCCAGGGGAGGGTCAGAAGGAGCCGTTCTCCCCCCACAACCCAGGGGAATCGGGTCCGAGTTTACTCACCCTTATCCATTCTGCCGTAGTTTTATCCGGGGATCGGGGGCCCAAGGACCGCCGATCCCTGCGTTTTCAGAATAAAGACTGGGGGGCTGAGGTGGGTCTTAAGAAACGTACCGGGTCGTTGTCGATCAAATTCCCGACCCTGCGGTTCCGCGCCAAGATCATGCTGGGCTTTGCCGTGACGCTGGCGATTTCGGCCGCCAGCATGGGTTTTGCCTATCTCGGCTTCGAGCGGGTTTCGGGCGGCGTGGATTCCTATCGGCGCAGCGTGCTGGAGGCCGATCTGGCGCGAAACATCGACCGCGAACTGATCTCCTACCGGTCGCTCGCCCGCTATTTCGTGGCGACGGGCAAGGAAGAGGACGGCAAGGCGGCACTGGCGGCCGAAGCCAGCCTGAAGGAAGCCATCGTCCAGTCGATGAAAGGCACCACCAACCCGGGGCGGCTCGAGCAGGTCGTCAAGCTGGAGCGTGAATTCCGTGCCTTTACCAAGATTTTCGCCGATATCGTCAAGGTCAAGGACCAGAGCGCCCAGATCACGCAGAACCAGCTCACGCGTACCGGCATGACGCTGCGCTACAAGCTCGACGACCTCCCCAGCAACGCCGACGACGCTGAAATGCAGCTGATCACGCTCGGATCGAAGCGGGTGCTGGAGCAGTTTCAGGCGGTGGCGGCACTGGCCAATACCTTCGTGATCAATTCCGACAAGGCGACCGCGGCCAGTGCGCTGGCGCGCCTGAAATTCGTCGACGGGTCGCTGAAGGCGATCTCATCGACCACGGACAAGATCCAGCAGGGAATCAAGGAGATTTCCGGAATGCTGGAGGAATACCGGCAGGCGCTGGTCAAGCTGGTCGACAATTCCAAGGAGATCGACGAACTGACCCTCGAAATGACGGAGTCGGCGGCCGCCATCAACCAGGGCTCGGGCGTGATGAAGTCGGCGCTTCTGGCCGAACAGAACCGGCTCGAGGCCGAATCGAACACGACCATCGGCGAGACCGAGCAGCTGATCCTGATGCTGGCGGCCGGCGGCTTCGTGCTCGGCTGCGTCTGGGCATTTTTCCTCGGCAAGGGCATCTCCCGGCCGATGACGGCGATGTGCAGCGCGATGCGCGAACTCGCCGCCGGCAATTTCGATGTCGTTCTGCCCGGCCTCGGGCGCAAGGACGAACTCGGCGAGATGGCCGGCGCGGTGGAGGAGTTCAAGGTGCAGGCGGTGGCGCGGGCCGAACGCGACGCCGCCATGCAAGAGGCGCAGAACAAGGCCGCGAGCACCGCGCGCCGCGCCGAACTGATCCGTTTTGCCGACGACTTCGAGACGGCGGTTGGCGCCATCGTGGCCAATGTCTCGGCCTCGGCCGTGCAGCTTGAATCGGCCGCGGGAACGCTGACGCGGACGGCGGAGACCACCCAGAGCCTGTCGAGCCAGGTTGCCGGCGCTTCGGAAGAGGCCTCCACCAGCATGCAGGCGGTGGCATCCGCGACCGAGGAACTGTCGACCTCCGTCGACGAGATCGGCCGGCGCGTCAAGGAATCCAGCCAGATCGCCGAAGCCGCCGTGCTTCAGGCCGAACAGACCGATGGCCGGATCGGCAAATTGTCGCGCGCGGCACAGGAGATCGGCGACGTCGTCAAGCTGATCACGGCGATCGCCGAGCAGACCAATCTGCTGGCGCTCAACGCCACCATCGAGGCGGCCCGCGCCGGCGATGCCGGCCGCGGCTTTGCGGTCGTGGCCTCCGAGGTCAAGTCGCTCGCCAGCCAGACCGCGAGGGCCACCGACGAAATCTCCAACCACATCTCGGGTATGCAGGGCGCGACGCAGGAGTCGGTCGCGGCGATCAAGGAGATCGGCGGCACCATCGGCAAGATCTCGGACATCGCTTCGACGATTGCCAGCGCCGTCGAGCAGCAGAGCTCGGCGACGCAGGAAATCGCACGCAGTGTTCAGACCGTCGCGCAGGGCACCCAGGAAGCCGCCGCCAACGTCATGCAGGTCAACCGCGGCGCCACCGAAACCGGCGCGGCCTCGGAAGAAGTGTTGAGCTCGGCCCGTTCGCTGTCGAGCGAGAGCACCCGCCTGCGCGAAGAGCTCGACCGCTTCATGGCCAATATCCGGGCGGCGTAACGCACCCGTAGCCCGGATGAAGCGAAGCGAAATCCGGGGCCGCTGCGTTCGTTGACCATGTCCCCGGATTGCGCTTCGCTCCATCCGGGCTACTGAAAGCCCCACCGCACTGCGGGAACCCTGACCGTCCGCAAACGTTGATATGCGTGGCGGGCATTCGGTTTGCCGCAATTTGGGAGAAGGAACCCTGGAAACACCAATTTCCGGGGCGTCTTTCGTTGGTCGAAATCAATGGATGTGCAGGCGACACGGCGCGGCGAGGTCGCGGGTGGCGAGACACCCGCGTCGCAGGCGCTGCGGCAAGACAACGATCGCATCATCGAAACCAGCATTCCCGCGCGACTCGATAATTTGCGCTGGAGCGGGTTTCACACCCGTGTCGTGTTGGCGCTCGGAATTACCTGGGTGCTGGACGGTCTGGAAGTCACGCTGGCGGGTTCGCTGGCCGGCGCCTTGAAGGAAAGCCCGGCGCTGCAGTTTTCCAATTTCGACGTCGGCTTTGCCAACAGCGCCTACCTGGCCGGCGCCGTGCTCGGCGCCTTGGGCTTTGGCTGGCTCACCGATCGCATCGGGCGCAAGAAACTGTTCTTCATTACGCTGGCGCTCTATCTCCTTGCGACAGCTGCTACCGCGCTCTCGTGGAGCGTCGCCAGTTACGCGCTGTTTCGCTTTCTGACCGGAGCGGGGATCGGCGGCGAATATACCGCGATCAATTCGACGATCCAGGAACTGGTGCCGGCGCGCTATCGCGGCTGGACCGATCTCGTGATCAACGGCAGTTTCTGGATTGGCGCTGCGATCGGCGCCATCAGTGCGATCGTGCTGCTTGATCCTGCCGTGATGGCGCCCGACCATGGCTGGCGGCTGGCTTATCTGACGGGCGCGGGGCTCGGCCTGATCGTGTTCGTGATGCGGATGTGGATTCCGGAAAGCCCGCGCTGGCTGATGATCCATGGCCGTCCTGAAGAAGCGCATGCGATCGTGGCGGAGATCGAGAAGTCGGCAACCGGTCGCGTGCAACAGCAGGATCTGCCGAAGATCAAGATACGGATGCGCAGTCATACGCCGCTGCGGGAAGTGGCGCGGACGCTGTTCACGACCTACCGGACGCGTTCGATCGTAGGCCTGGTGTTGATGGGCGCGCAGGCGTTCTTCTACAACGCCATCTTCTTTACCTTCGCGCTGGTGCTGACCGACTTCTTCGGCATCCCGGCGAATCACGTCGGCTGGTACATCCTGCCGTTCGCGGCCGGCAATTTCCTCGGACCGCTGCTGCTCGGCCGTCTCTTCGACACCCTGGGCCGCCGCGCCATGATCACGCTGACCTATGGCGTCTCGGGCGTGCTGCTGGCGGCATCAGGTTATCTGTTTTCGATCGGCGCGCTCAGCGCGCAGGGACAGACCATTGCCTGGATGGTGATCTTCTTCTTTGCCTCGCCGGCGGCGAGTGCGGCCTATCTGACGGTCAGCGAAACCTTTCCGCTGGAGGTTCGCGCGCTGGCGATCGCGCTGTTCTATGCGGTTGGTACCGGGATCGGCGGCGTCGCCGGCCCTGCGCTGTTCGGCGCGCTGATCGATACCGGATCGCGCAACTCTGTTTTTGCCGGCTATCTGTTCGGGTCGGCTCTCATGGTCGTGGCGGCCATTGTCGCGTGGCGATACGCCATCGCGGCGGAGCGCAAATCGCTCGAAACCGTCGCACGGCCGCTCGCCTTTGTGGAGTAGGATATGATGAATCAGGAACTGGCCGAAATGCCGCTGGAAGACGAAATCGACGATCGTAACGAGGCTCCGGACTCCGTTCCGGTGCCGCGCGCGCTGATCCCGCATTTGAGCGAATGTGCCGTGCTGCTCGACATCGACGGCACCCTGCTCGATCTGGCGCCGACGCCGCGCGAGGTCTGGGTGCCGCCCGGGTTGGCGAAGACGCTCCGTCGTCTGCATGAGCGCACCGGCGGCGCACTGGCGATGGTCTCTGGACGCTCGCTCAACGATATCGATCTGATCTTTGCGCCGGATCAATTTCCGGCAGTCGGTGGCCACGGCGCGGAAATGCGCATTCGCGGTACTGACGAGGCCGTCTTCGCCGCCCCGTCGATGGACAAGGAACTGAAGCTGCGGCTGGCGGCCATCGCCAGGCTCAGCCCGGGAATATTGCTGGAAGACAAGGGCTACTCGCTGGCGCTGCATTACCGGCTCGCGCCGCATGCCGAGAAAGCGATCTATGAAGCGGTGTCGCTGATCCGGGCCGACCTGCCGAATGCGCCGATCGAGGTGCTGCCCGGAAAATGCGTCTGCGAGATCAAGCATGCCGGATCCACCAAGGCGACCGGCGTGCGCGAGTTGATGATGCATGCGCCGTTTAGGGGACGTCGTCCGTTCTTCATCGGCGACGACGTCACCGACGAATCGGTGTTCGCGATCATGCCGGACATGGACGGTCTCGCATTCTCCGTCGGCCGTCGCGCCAAGGGCGTCGCCGGACATTTCGAAGCGCCAGGCGATGTCAGGCAATTTCTCGCGC
>JAIEPP010000085.1 GCA_019748335.1 Xanthobacteraceae bacterium | reverse complement strand
GGCATCCCGGCAATCTCGGCCGGCAGCGCGAACGGCGCGGTGAAGTCGGCGGCGACCGGATAAACCGCAAGATCGGGGAAATCCTTGCGCAGCGCGTCGGCCTGGTCCTTGAGGAAATCGCCGGAAATATCGACCGGCACATAGGCGCCGAATTCGCAGCGCTGCAGCAGCAGCCGGACCTTGGTGGTGGCGCCGGCGCCGAATTCCACCAATGCGGCGCCCTTCGGAATCAGCGCGGCGATCTCGTCGCCGCGGCTGCGCAAAATCCCGAGCTCGGTGCGGGTCGGATAATATTCCGGCAAAACCGTGATCTGCTCGAACAGCTCGGACCCCGCGGCGTCGTAGAAATATTTCGGCGATAGTTTTTTCGGATGCTGCGACAGGTTACCGATCACGTCGCCGGCAAATGCCGAAGTCGCGTCGTCGAGCGGGTGCACTTGTAACGGGTGCACCTGTAACGGGTGTACTTGGGCCAAAGCGGGGGCACGCACATTCATGATACTCTCCTGAACGCGCTTTCCGGCGCGCGTTGATCGGCGGAAATGTCAGACGTAGTCGGCGAGGCGTAACCCCGTAAATTGCCAGCGGTGGTGCGGATAAAAGAAGTTACGGTAGGTAATACGGCTGTGACCGGCGGGTGTTACGAGCGAGGAGCCGCGCAGCACCAACTGGTTGACCATGAACTTGCCGTTATATTCCCCGAGCGCGCCTTCGATGGCGCGGTAGCCGGGGTAGGGTGAGTAGGAGCTTCGGGTCCACTGCCAGACGATGCCGAAGGCGTCGTTGAGCTGGCCGGCACGGGCGGCGACTTCCCATTCCATCTCGGTCGGCAGATGCTTGCCCGACCAGCGCGCGAACGCATCCGCCTCGTAGTAGCTGACATGGCTGACCGGGGCGGACGGCTCGATCGGCTGCAAGCCGCCAAGCGTCATGATCCGCCATTCGCCGTCGATCTGGCGCCAGTGGCCGGGCGCCTGCCAGCCTTCGTTGCCAGCGGCCGCAAAGCCGTCCATCAGCCACAGCGTGGCGGTATCGTAGCCGCCGTCCTTCATGAAGGCGAGCCATTCGGCGTTGGTGACGAGGTTACGGGCGAGCCTGACCGGGCCGACCAGGGCGCGGTGCGCTGGCTTTTCGTTGTCGAAATGGAATGTCTCGTCGGTGTGTCCGACGCTGTGGATGCCCTCGTTGAGGGTGACCCATTCTTCACTGGCGCGCGGAGATGCCGGAAAACGCCACGCCGGGTCGTAGGCTGGCGGGATCGGGTTCTGCGCAAAGGCGTGCAGGATGTCGGTCAGCATCAATTCCTGATGCTGCTGCTCGTGGTTGAGGCCGACCTCGACCAGCGGGAGCAGCTTCGCCAGCGTCGCTTCATCGGCGGTCTGGAAGAATTTCACCACCGCGGCGTCGACGTGCTTGCGGTAGGCGGTGACTTCGTCGGCGCTCGGACGGGTCAGGTGGCCGCGCTGGTGGCGGGCGTGACGGGGGCCGGCGCTGACGTAATAGGAATTGAACAGAAACGCATAGTCGGGATGAAACGGCCGGTAGCCCGGACAATGCTCGCCGAGCAGGAACTGCTCGAAGAACCAAGTGGTATGGGCGCGGTGCCATTTCGCCGGACTGGCGTCCGGCATCGACTGGATCAGCTGGTCCTCGGGGCTCAAGGGAGCGGCCCGGCGCTCGGTTTCGTCCCGGACCGCCAGATAGGCATCGACCAGATTCTGGGCTGAGGTGCCGGAATCGGAGAACAATGACGGGGCTGAGGTGGCCAACAAGGCCGCGGCGGTTACTGATTTCGTCACTTGTGTCTCCGGTCGGGGAAGAGAACGCTTGTCCGGCGAACTGGTTCCTGGCGGATGGTCCGTCCTAGATAGGGGTTCCTTTCCGGGAAAAAAGCCTCTCCGAGCCATGATATTGATGCCGTCAGACTATGGGCGGTCCGACCCGGGACCGGGGATCGGCCCGCGCATGCCAGCTCCCCGCCATTTTACTTTGGATGCACAACGGTTTGGGCTACATATATGGACAGTAAGCGGGTTAAATCGGTCCGCGAGACCTTCAAAAAGACCTAGCGGCAGGGGCGGTGCCCCAAAAAGGAAATGAAGATGAGCATCGAGCAATTCATCGACAATGAAGTGAAGTCGAACGACGTCGTGCTGTTCATGAAGGGTACGCCGCAGTTTCCGCAGTGCGGTTTCTCGGGCCAGGTGGTCCAGATTCTCGATCACGTCGGTGTCGGCTACAAGGGCCTCAACGTTCTCGAATCCGCCGACCTGCGCAACGGCATCAAGACCTATTCGAATTGGCCGACGATTCCGCAGCTCTACGTCAAGGGCGAGTTCGTCGGTGGTTGCGACATCATCCGCGAGATGTTCCAGGCCGGTGAATTGCAGCAGCTGTTGGCCGACAAGGGCGTCACCGTCAACGCGGTGGCCTGAGCCTGGGCGGCACGGCGCGCCGGATCGGCAAGGCGCGGCTGGAAGTCATTGTTGCCGACATCACCACACTGAGCGTTGACGCCATCGTCAACGCCGCCAACTCGTCGCTCCTTGGTGGGGGCGGCGTCGATGGCGCCATTCATCGGGCCGCCGGGCCCGAACTGCTCGCCGCGTGCCACACCCTGAATGGCTGTGCGACCGGCGATGCAAAGATCACGCTGGGTTACCGATTTTGCCGGCAGGGCACGTGATCCACGCTGTCGGGCCGGTCTGGCACGGCGGCGATGCAGGCGAGGATGAACTGCTCGCGTCCTGCTACCGTCGCGCCCTCGAATTATGTCAGGACAACGCGCTTTCTTCCGTGGCCTTCCCGGCTATTTCCACCGGCGTCTATCGCTTTCCCGCCGACCGGGCCGCACGCATCGCGGTTGCCGCCGCCGCCGAGGCGCTGGCTGCGGCTCCTGACGTAACGCGCGTGGTGTTCTGTTGCTTTTCCTGCGACAGCGGCCGCCTCCATGAAACGGCCCTGGCGGGGGTTGGCAGCCCTTGTACCGGCTGACACCGCAGCTACACTCTCCTGCGATTTCCTGGGAGGGGGTCTGATGAATTCTCGTCACATGTTGTGTGCGCTGGCCGTCGGCGCGCTGGTGCTGACGGCAGCACCCGCGGCCCGCGCTGAAGGCACGTTCGATATTCCAGCCGGCGCGCATTTCAATCCGGACAAGCTTGCCAGGGTCACCGAGTTTTTCAAGAACGAGGTCGCGACCGGCAAGATTTCCGGCGCCAATGTCCTGATCCAGCAGCGCGGCAAGCCGGTCTATCACGAGATCTTCGGCGTGCAGGACGCGGTGTCCAAGGCGCCGATCACGGACAAGACCATCTTCCGTTTGTCTTCGCTGACCAAGGCGATCACCTCCGTTGTCGCGATGGAGCTGATCCAGGACGGCAAGATCAAGCTCGATGATCCCGTCTCGAAATACATCCCCTCGTTCGCCGATACCAAGGTCGGTGTCGAGAAGAAGGCCGAGGACGGCACCAAGACGCTCGAACTGGTACCGCAGACCCGGCCTATGACGGTGCTCGACCTGATGCGTCATACGTCTGGCATCACCTACGGCTTCTACGGCGATAGTCCGGTGCGCAAGGCCTACAAGGACGCCAACATCTATGCGGGCGAGTTCGACCTCGCCGAGTTCGCCGAACGGATCGCCAAGCTGCCGCTGCACAATCAGCCGGGCGCGCTGTGGCAATACGGCCATTCCACCGACATCCTGGCGCGGATCATGGAGATCGTTTCCGGAAAATCCCTGTTCGAGATCGAGAAGGAAAAGCTGCTCGACCCGCTCGGCATGGTCGACACCGGCTTTTTCGTCACCGAACCCGAGCGGCTTGCGCGGCTCGCCCAGCCGCTGCCGAATGACAGTGATTTTCGCGTCGGCCGCCAGTACCGGACCGAGGTTCTTCAGAAGTGGCAATCCGCCAGCGGCGGCATGGTTTCGACCATGGCGGACTTTTCGCGCTTTGCGCAGATGCTGCTGAATGGCGGCACCTTCGAGGGCAAGACCTATCTCAGTCCGAAGACATTCGAACTGATGGCGACGGACCAGATCGGGAAGGGCTCGGGCGTTGAGCGGGATTATTTCTATTTTCCGGGCGACGGTTTTGGCATGGGGCTGGGACTTGCCGTGCGAACCGATCCCGGCAACGCGAAGCCGCCGCCGCCGGGATCGCTCGGCGAGTTGAAATGGGACGGCGCCAGCGGCTGCTATATGGTGATCGACCGCAAGCAGGAAATGATGTTCGTGCTGCTGGAGCAGACCCCGACCGAGCGCCAGCGGGTCCAGCGGACGCTGAAGCAACTGGTCTATGAAGCGCTGGAGAACTAATTCTTAGTTGCGTCGACGGGCTTCACTTTCTCGCGGAGTTCGTCGACCAGCACGCGGATGTTCTCGCTGTAGTCGATGGGTACGACGACGAGATGCACGCCGCCTCCGGCAAACGCACGCTCAAGCGTCGGGACGATCGCTTCCGTGCTTTTGATCCGTGTGCCCCTGGCGCCGTAACTCTCGGCGTATCGAACGAACTCGGGATTACCGAAGGTAAGGCCGAAATCGGGAAAATGATCGACCGCCTGCTTCCAGCGGATCATGCCGTAAGCGGAATCCTCAAGAACCAGCACGACCAGATTCAGCTTCAGCCGAACCGCGGTTTCCATTTCCTGCGAATTCATCATGAACCCGCCGTCACCGCAGACCGCCATTACCCGGCGTTCCGGATAGAGCATGGCCGCCATCATCGCCGACGGCAGCCCGGCCCCCATGGTCGCGAGCGCATTGTCGAGCAGCAACGTGTTCGCGACCAGCGTGCGATAGTTGCGTGCGAACCATATCTTGTACATGCCGTTGTCCAACGCAACGATGCCGTCTTCGGGTATGACCTGTCGCACGTCATGGACAATGCGTTGCGGTGTCGGCGGCCATCGGTCTTCCGTGGCCCGGTCGGCTATTTTGTTCAGAATGTCGTCACGGAGATGCAACAACGCTCCGGCGTAGTGCAGGCGCCCCTCGACCCGGTCGGCCAGCAGTTCGAGGCTCGGGCCGACATCGCCGACCACCTCGCATTGTGGAAAATAGACCTGCTCGACATTGGCCGGCGTGTAATTGACGTGAATGACCTGTGGCCCGCTCGGGCCCATGATGAAGGGCGGCTTCTCGATCGTATCGTGGCCGATGGCGATGATCAGGTCGGCGCGATCGATCGCTTCATGGACATAGTCGCGTTCGCTCAACGCGGCCGTACCCATGTACAATCTGGTGCCGCCGGGCGCGGTGCCTTTGCCCATCTGGGTCGTAAAGAACGGAATCTGGGTGCGTCGAACGAATCCGGCAATTCCGGTCGTGCTCCGCGGCCGCGACGCCGCGGCGCCCAGCATGATCAGCGGCCGCTTGGCGTTCAGGATCATCTCCGCCGCACGATCAAGCGAAGCACGGTGCGCGACCGGGATTTCAATCGGATGCTGCGCCACCATCGCAACGGATTCGGTTTCTTCGCCGGCGATATCCTCGGGCAGTTCCAGCAGGACCGGGCCGGGCCGTTCCTGGGTGGCAATCCGGAAGGCGTCGCGGACCAGGGTCGGAATCGTAGAGGTGCTGACGATCTGCAGCGAAAGCTTTGTCAGCGGCTTGAACGTGCCGACCACGTCGACGATCTGGAATTTCGCCTGACGGCTGCTCATGATGCCTTTCTGGCCGGTCAGCATCACCATCGGCATCGCGCCGAGCAGTGCGTAGGCGGCGCCGGTCGCGAGATTGAGCGCGCCGGGGCCGAGCGTCGTGATGCAGACGCCGGGCTTTCCCGTCAGCCGGCCATAGGTCGCCGCCATGAAGGCCGCAGCCTGTTCATGCCGGGTCAGGATCAACTGGATCGACGATTTTCTCAGACTTTCGACGACGTCGAGATTTTCTTCGCCGGGAACACCGAAGATGCGATCCACGCCCTCATTCTCGAGCGCGGCCACTAACAAGTCGGAGCCTTTGGGCATCGTAACCTCCGGCGATTTTTTACAACGGAACCATAGCTGACTTCCGCTGCGATCTGTACGTCTTCCGCTGCCCTAACCTAAGGCAGTTATACCCCGCGCACGATCTCACGGACCAATCCCACCGTCTCCTCGATCATCTCCGCCGTCACATCGAGATGCGTGCAGGCCCGGATACGGCCATCCATCATGGCCAGCAAAACGCCGCGTTGGCGCAATGCAGCGACCATCTTGTCGCCGCTGACGCCGGCGCCATCCGGTTTGAAGAACACCAGATTGGTCTCGGGCTGCTGCACCTCGACGCCGTCGATCTGCGACAGCCCGCGCGCCAGCGCCCGTGCATTGGCGTGGTCGTCGGCGAGGCGGTCGACGTGATGGTCGAGTGCGTAGACGCAGGCCGCCGCACAGATGCCGGCCTGCCGCATCGATCCGCCCAGGCGCTGCTTCCAGCGCCAGACATCGTCGATGAACGCGCGCGAACCGGCGATGGCGCCGCCGACCGGCGCACCGAGACCCTTGGAAAAATCGATCCAGGCCGAATCCCATCCCGCCGCCATGTCGCGCGCGGGGATCCCGGTAGCGACGCAGGCGTTCAGCAGCCGCGCGCCGTCCATATGGGTGGCCATGCCGTTCGCCTTGGCGATCTCTACGACTTCATCGAGCGCCGCCTTCTTCCAGATCGTGCCGCCGCCGATATTGGCGGTCTGCTCGACGCTGACCACGGTCTGCGGCGGCTGGTAGCGCGAGCGCGGATGAAGTGCTGCGCGAAAGGTTTCCGGCGAAAACTGCCCGTCGTCGCCGGTCAGCGGCGTGATCTGGAATCCGCCCAGCGCCGCATGGGCGCCGCCTTCGCGGGCAATGATGTGCGCGCTGACATGGGCGAGGATTTCATCGCCCGGCCGGCACCAGGCCAGCGTCGCGGCGACGTTGCACATGGTGCCCGACGGCATGAACACGGCGGTCTCCTTGCCGAGCAGGTCGGCCACGCGCTCGCACAGCAGGTTCACGGTCGGGTCGTCGCCGATCTGCTCGTCGCCGACATCGGCCCGCGCCATCGCCTCGCGCATTGCGGCGGTCGGCCGGGTCTGGGTGTCCGACAGCAGGTTGATGCGGACAGGGGCGGCCTTGGGATCGCGCGGGGCAGGGGTGTAGTGCATGGGAATTCTCGCTTGTCGTTTTGCGGCTATGGGTTTGCGGCGCTCTCAGTGTGTATTTATACACTTGATGTGCTGATGTATGGTGTGTATAAGTGCGCATGGACTCGAGGGATATCATCTCTGCTTTGAAAGCGGATGGCTGGGTTCAGGTCGCCCAAAAGGGAAGCCATGTCCAGTTCAAGCATCCGACCAAGCCAGGACGAGTAACGGTGCCCCATCCGAGGAGAGATGTCCCAAAAGGAACGTTCAAGAGCATCGAGAAGCAAGCCAGCCTGAAGCTGAAATAGCGAAAGAGGAAACGAGCTGATTGGGCTCGCCTTGCCGCAGCAGAGGACGAATAGAAAATGCGACAGTACATCGCTCTGATTCATAAAGAGGCCGATAGCGACTACGGCGTTTCGTTTCCGGATCTTCCCGGCGTCATCAGCGCCGGAAAGACTCTGGATGAAGCCCGCGATATGGGCGCGGAAGCCTTGGCGCTGCATCTGGAAGGACTGGCGGCGGATGGCGAAGCTGCGCCTGAACCAAGCTCCCTGGAAGAGATTATGAAGGACGCGCAAAACAGGGATGGGGTTGCGGTGTTGATCGCCGTGCCGGCTGCCGACGTAAAGAGCGTTCGTATTAATGTGACGATGCCGGCCGACGTGCTCGATCAGATCGATCGCTATGCCGAGCGTGAAGGGTTCACGCGCTCGGGGTTTCTTGCTCAGGCTGCAAAGAAGGCAATGGCGGTTTGATCAAACAAAAGGCCCCGGAAAACCGGGGCCTTTGAAGTCTCGCAACCGCTGCAACCGATCAGCGCGAATAGAATTCGACGATCAGATGCGGCTCCATCTGCACCGCGAACGGCACGTCCGACAGGACGGGAATACGGGTGAACGTCGCCGTCATCTTGGAGTGATCGGATTCGATGAAGTCGGGCACATCGCGCTCGCCGAGCTGGCTTGCTTCCAGCACGTGCGCGAGCTGCTTCGACGATTCCTTGACCTCGACGAGGTCGCCGGGCTTCAGCTTGTAGCTGGAGATGTTGACGCGGCGGCCGTTCACCTTGACGTGGCCGTGGTTGATGAACTGGCGCGCGGCAAACATGGTGGCGACGAACTTGGCGCGATAGACCACGGTGTCGAGACGGCGCTCGAGCAGGCCGATCAGGTTTTCACCGGTGTCGCCCTTCATCCGGCCGGCTTCGACGTAGATGCTGTGGAACTGGCGCTCGGAAATGTTGGCGTAGTAGCCCTTGAGCTTCTGCTTGGCGCGGAGCTGCACACCGAAGTCGGAGAGCTTGCCCTTGCGGCGCTGGCCGTGCTGGCCGGGGCCGTATTCACGGCGGTTGACGGGGCTCTTGGGGCGGCCCCAGATATTCTGGCCCATACGGCGATCGATCTTGTACTTCGCCTCACTGCGCTTAGTCATCGCGTCCTCGATTGAGTTTGAGTTTTGAGGAGACGCGCCCTCCTGTGCACCGGGATAGCTAGATTATCCTGGGGCCGACAGGTCCGCCTCGAAAGCTCGGGGAGGACCACGGGTCGCGAAACGCAACGCGGGCCGAAAACGGCCCGCGAGCAGGCGGTTTCTAGGGATATTCGACCCCGCTGTCAAATCTATCCCCGGGCCGCTATGAGTGACTGCCTTGAGCCTCTCCAAAGCACTTTTAGGCGCAAAAGGACGGATTTCCCAGCATGCAGCCCGCCGTGGTCGTTACCGGAGCCTCTTCCGGGTTGGGGACGGAATTCGCCCGGCTGGCCGTCGCTGAAGGGTCCAAAACGGTCCTGATTGCCCGCAATATGGCCGATTTGGAGCGGCTCGCGGCCGAAATCGATTCTTCCGGCCAATTGACCGTGGCGTTCGGGGTCGACCTTTCCGCAGCCGATGCGGGCGACACCATCGCCCGCGAGCTGAACGCGCGCGGCCTCTACTGTCACACCCTGATCAACAACGCCGGTTTCGGCCTGTTCGGCGATGCCGTGGAACTCGACCGCGGCCGCCAGCTCGGCATGATCGCGGTCAATATCCGCGCCGTCACCGATCTGATGCTGCGATTCCTGCCCGACATGATCGAGCGCAAGGCTGGCCGCATCCTCAACGTCGCGTCGGTGGCCGGTTTTGCGCCGGGACCGCAGATGGCCGTGTACTTCGCCAGCAAGGCCTATCTGGTTTCGCTGTCGCAAGCGCTGATGGAGGAGGCGAGGGGGACCGGCGTCACCGTGACCTGCCTGTGCCCCGGGCCGCCGCGGACGCCGTTCCTTGACCGCGCCGGCGCCCGGCCGGTGCGCCTCTTCAAGCTGTTGCGAAAGCTTCCGGTTGACGAAGTCGCCCGCAGCGGGTGGGAGGCGATGAAAGCCGGACGCACGCTCTGCGTCCCCGGTATCGGTACCAGAGCCGCCATCGCCGCGACCCGGTTCGTGCCCCGCGGATTGGTGCTTGCAATGATGGTCCGCCTGCAGCGCGGGCGCT
>JAIEPP010000208.1 GCA_019748335.1 Xanthobacteraceae bacterium | reverse complement strand
ATTGGCGGCAGGCTGAGGTGATGGCGCGGCTGGCGCATCCGCCGTTTGAGGAGCAGCGGCTTCGCTTTTCGCCGCCGCATCGGCCTTCGCAGCAGCTAGCACAGCGGCCGGCGCCGCGGCCGCGGATTTCAACGGCAGCTTTTGCGAATCCTCGATGGAGATATCGACGACATAGTTCTTTTCGTCGCGGAAAGCATGCACGTCGGTGTCGCCGATCAAGCCGATCTCGACCGAGGAGGTATCGCCGTCGATCTTCTGGGTGATGGATTTGATGTTGGCCGGATTGACCACCTTGGCATCGGCGACATCGAATGTCAGAGGCGAGGTGAACGACAGCGCAAACTTGTCGGCGTTCAGCGAAGACGACACGCCGACACCGTCCGGCAATTCGAAGACCAGGCGCACGAAGGTCGGCTGCACTGAAGTACGCACCCGCACCGGGGGCTTCTTCTTGATGTCGTCGGCCTGCTTCTGCAAACGCAACGCGCGCTCGGCGGCTAGGGCGCGTTCCGACAGTTCACGCACCACTTCTGGCGGCAGCGGCGGCGGCAGTCCGGTCCATTTTTCCGGCAGCAGATCGATGAATACCCGCTCGCCGGCCGTCATGACGTTGACGCGCAATCTTTGCGCGAGCGCCAGACGGATCGCGGTGCCATCGGGATCGCGGCGCGCGGTGCCGACATACGCCGGCAGCGCGTCGGACAATTTGTCCACCGGCAGATCGACCGGCTTTGCGAAGCGCACGACCAGAATGGCGCCGGCGGTGACGACTTCGGTTGGGGTTTCCTCGCTGAACTGCAGCAGCAGGCGTGCATAGCCCTTTGCATCGGTCAGCGATACATCGGCCTTGACCGGATCGGCGAAAGACGGCCGCGTCATCGCGCCAATCAAGGCGGCGAGGCAAAGCATGTGCACGGCCGCGCGGAGAATTCTGCCCGCGGGCCCGGTCGCAAAGACAGCCGTGGTTCGCGCAGCCTGACCGGCCATGAGGATCGTCTCTTTTTAGTATCCGTCGGCCCGTGCGCCGCTCTCGATGGACCAACACACAATTTAGGGTTTGGCGTTTAACGATCTGTTAATCATGCGCTTCAATTGCCCACGGTCGGCTGTGGTTTGCCTTCGATTTTCGGCAAGCCGGAATCTCCCGACCTGTCAGCGCCGGCACGGCGGGCCATCTCAACGGTCAGTCGTTCGGCCGCCTCCGGCTGCATCTGGCCGAGAATGTCGGACATCTTGCGCGGCGCGATCTGTGAGGCGATGTCGAACAGCACCGCGATGTCGAGCCGGTCGAAAACCTTAGCCGCGTCTTTCGGCCTCATGTTCTCGTATGTCGTCACCAGGCCCTTGAAGCGTGCGGCCTCGGCGTCGTCGCGCTGCTGGCTTGCGACGGTGACGCGCGCCTCGGTCGCCTTCATCTCCTCGATGCGGCCCTCGATTCGCTTCTCAGCGGACTTGATGAGATTTTCGCGGATATCGACCTCACGCGCGCGCGCTTCGATTTCCTGACGGCGCGACTGCAGCCGCTCCAGCACCGCACGCTCCGAGGCGGTGATGGGGCGGTTAGGGTCGGGATAAGCGACGACCTCGTCGGGCGCGCGGGTCGATTCCGGCGCCTTGATGGCGGGCTTGTTGTCCTTGTTCGCATCTACCGACCCGGTGATATCGGCAGGATCTGGCATCTTTCGCCCGGTCGGGAAGTTGAATGTCTCCTGCGCCCATGACGGTTTGGTGGGCACCGGCTGGTCGTTGAAAATATATCCGCCGTCCAGAAGCAGACCCGCGACCTTGAGCACGACCAGACAACTGATCGCAATCAGGACCACGGGAACGATTCTAAACTCACGGATGAAGTTCATGCCGCGATGCCTGCCCGCCGCCGTTCGGAAAAGGCCTGCGCCGCTGCCACGATCGCCTTGGCGTCCGACGTGCGTGTCGCAGGCGTTGCCGGATCATGCTGGGAGCGCGCCGCGACTGCGATATCGCACAGCCGCTTGAGAATTTCATTACCGGCAGCGATCTGCTTGCCGAGCGTACCGCTGAGGTCGGAAGCGGTAGCAAGCTGGCTGCCGATATTCTGATCGCATTCGCGCACCGTGATCTTCAGCCCGCCGATGGCGCGCTCGGCGATTTCGGTGGCGGTGATCAATTCGGAGATCGTCGCCTTGAGCGCCTGCTCGTCGGCTTTCAGCACCTTCAGGCGGGTGTTGAGCAGCCTGCAATAGCCGATGGTGAACAACAGCAGGACCGCGACAAGACTTTCGATGATGATTCCGATGAAATGGTTCATTGTGCCTCCATTAATTTTGTTTGCTCATCAGCCTTCTCGAACATCGCGTAAGTGGTGTGCGGCTTGCGCAACTGCTTGGAAACGCGGATGGCAACGCGGTCGCCGACCCGGCCCATCCGCCCTTCGCTCAACGTGACATCGCCGCAACGCACCGACACCAGTGCGTCGGGCCGAATGCCGAGTGGCAGCGTGTCGCCGACCTTCAGGCTCATCAGTTGCTTAAGCGGAATATCCGCTTCATAGAGCACCGCATCCACGAACATCTCGGCCTTGGCAATCTCGGTGGCAAAATGGCCTTCCCAGATCGGATCGCGGCCGAATTTTTCACCCATGAACATCTGCAACAGCACCGGCCGGATCGGCTCGATGGTCGCATAGGGCAGCAGCAGCTCGACGTTGCCGCCGCGGTCTTCCATGTCGATGCGAAGCCGGACCAGGATCGCGGCATTGGCCGGCCGGCTGATGGCGGCGAAGCGTGGATTGGTCTCAAGCCGGTCGATGGTGAATGTCACCGGCGAGAGCGGACGAAACGCCTGTTCGGCATCCGCCAGCACGACCTCGACTAGGCGCTTGACCAGATTGGTCTCGATCGTTGTGTAGGGCCGACCCTCGATGCGCAGCGACGCCTGGCCGCGGCGGCCGCCGAGCAGCACGTCGATCATCGAATAGATCAGGCTGGAATCGACCGTGAACAGGCCGAAATTCTCCCACTCTTCGGCCTTGAAGACCGTCAGCACGCAAGGCAGCGGGATCGAGTTCAGGTAATCGGCGAAGCGCACTGAGGTGATGCGGTCGAGCGAGACTTCGACGTTGTCGGAGGTGAAATTGCGCAGGCTCGTCGTCATCAACCGGACAAGACGGTCGAACACGATTTCGAGCATCGGCAGGCGCTCGTAGGACACCATTGCCGAGTCGATGATGGCGCGAATGCCCGAATTGTCCTCGATATTGACTTCGCCATCGCTGAAGCCGAGCAGATTGTCGATTTCTTCCTGCGACAGCACACGCTCGCCGCTGGATTTGTTGCCGAAGCCGCGGCTGCCGTCATCGACCATCGCGGCCCATTGCTCGGCCATCGATTCTGAGAGCTCGTTGCTCTCCGCTTCAGGGTCTTGCGAATCCAGCGCGCCTTCCCATTCGGCGGCGAGTGCATCCTGATCGACGTCATTGCCCGGTGTCATGTCCGCAAGCCCCATCTCGTCACTGAATGACGATCTCCTTGAACAAGACCGCGTTCACCTGACTCGGCGAGATGGCCGCGTTGACGCGGCGCGTCAGCTCTTCCTTCAGGCGGAACAGCCCGATCGAGCCGTTCAGATCGGTCGGGCGCAATTCGCGCAGGTACGTCTGAAACAGATCGGTGACGCGCGGCATGGTCGGCTGGATCTGCGCCACCAGCGGCGTATCCTTCACCTCCAGCACGACCTTGACCTTGAGATATTGCGTGCGCTCGCCAGGCTGAGTGGCGAGGTTGACCAGAAGCTCCGGCACATCCATGAAAACCGGAGGCTTTGCGGCCTCGGCCTGTTTCTCTTCGCCGTGACCACGGAACAAGAAAAACCAGGAACCGCCGGCGATCAACAGCGTCAGCACGGCGACACCAGCAATCATAAAGAGTTTGCGTTTGCTTTTCGGAGCGGCGACGCCTTCAGCGCCTTCGTCCGCCTGATCTTCCCCTGCCATCGCCCTGCCCGCCCGTTTGGGAGTAGCTCGATGTGCCGAACTGGCTTGATTACGCGAGACTATTGCCGCCGACGCTCGAGCGTCCTGTTGTGCTCGACGCTATGTCCGTAATGGTTAACGGAACCTTTCTTTCATCGCTCAACAGGGAAAAAATTGCCGGGTTGGCAGGGTCAAAACGACCTTATTGCCGCGTGCCAAAAAGCACGAAAACCATCTATCTCATTGTAGAATATTAATAATCTTCGTTGGCACGGACCTCGCATTAACCATAGCGAACCGTGCGCTTGGGAGAGCGAGGCGGTTTAACGAACCGCAATCGGCTTTGGGAGAGGCAGGTCGCGGTTCTTCAGGGGAGAACTGACGATGAAGAACACGCTTCTCGTCGCGCTATCGCGCTCGATGGCGCTTGAGCGCCAGATCGACGTCGTCGCCAACAACGTGGCGAACGTCAACACCAATGGATTCAAGTCCAGCAGCCCGCTTTTCGAGGAATTCCTCAAGACCGGCGCCCACGAAGACAATTTCGGCAGCAACGACCGCCGCGTCAGTTTCGTGCAGGACCGCGCAACCATGCAGGACTTCTCACCGGGGCCCAACGAGCGGACCGGCAACCCGCTCGATGTCGCCATCAACGGCAAGGGATTCATCGCGGTGCAGACGCCGAGCGGAGAACGCTACACCCGCGACGGCGGTTTTCAGATCAATGCGCAGGGTCAGATGGTCACCAACGGCGGCAATCCGGTGCTCAGCACCAACGGCCCGATCGTTTTCCAGCCGACCGACCGCGACATCAACATCTCGGAGGACGGCACCGTCACCGTGCGCGAGGGCACCACGACGCAGGTCGACTCCGTCCGCGGCAAGCTGAAGATCGTGTCCTTCGACAATCCCCAGTCCCTGAAGCGGGAAGGCAGCAATTTGTTCTCGGCCCCGGCCGGAACGACGGCGCAGCCCGACGTCAGTTCGCGAGTCAATCAGGGCTTCATCGAGAAATCCAACGTCAACGCGGTGACCGAAATGAGCCGCCTGATGGAAATCACGCGCACCTATCAGGCGGTCGCCTCGCTGATGCAGCAACAGAGCGACCTTCGCAAGGGCGCGATCCAGTCGCTCGCCGACGTTCCGGCTTAAGGAGACCGAACCATGCGCGCTCTTTACACAGCAGCAACCGGAATGGCCGCTCAGGAACTGAACGTTCAGGTCATTTCCAACAACATCGCCAACCTGCGCACCACCGGCTACAAGAAGCAGCGCGCGCAGTTTCAGGATCTGATTTACGATCACGTCCAGCGCGTCGGCGCACAAGCGTCCGATCAGGGCACTGTCATTCCGGTCGGCATCGACATCGGCGGCGGCGTCAAGACCGTCGGCACGCCGCGCCTGATGACGCAGGGCACGCTGTCACCGACCGGCGGCGATCTGGATATCGCCGTCCGCGGCGAAGGCTATTTCAAGATCCAGTTACCGGACAACACCTACGCCTACACGCGCGATGGTTCCTTCACCACCGACGGTACCGGCCGCATCGTCAACGCGCAGGGCAATCCTGTGCAGCCGACGATCACCATTCCGCAGAACGCATCGCAACTCACGATCAACCCGCAGGGTCAGGTCACTGTTCTTCTGCCGGGATCGACCACACCGACCACCGTCGGGCAGATCGGCCTGACGCGCTTCATCAACAAGGCGGGCCTGCAATCGATCGGCGACAACCTGTTTACCGATACGCCCGCCTCCGGGCCACCGCAGGACGGCCTCGCCAATGCCGACGGCTTCGGCGACATGCAGCAGGGCAACCTCGAACAGGCCAACGTCGAAGTGGTCTCGGAAATCTCCGACCTGATCGCCGCGCAGCGGGCCTACGAGATGAACGCCAAGGTTGTCAGCGCCGCAGACCAGATGATGCAGTCCACCACCGGCATGTTCCGTTAATCGCAGAGCAAAGAGAACACCCATGACCCTCCGCTCAACCTTTGCCATCGCCATCGTCTTCGCCGCGGCCGCAACGCCGGCACTGGCGCAATCCCGGCAGGACACGCCAATGGGCCCGGTGTTGCGGGCAAGTGTGACCGTGAGCAGCGACGTGGTCCGGATCGGCGATCTCGTCGACAATGCCGGCTCCGCATCGCAGATCGCGATCTATCGTGCGCCGGACCTTGGCACCACGGGATCGCTGCGCGTGGCGCAGGTGCTTGATACCCTGCGCGTCCATCAGGTGATCGGCGTCGACACCCACGGCCTCAGCGAGGTATCGGTGACGCGCTCATCGCGCGCGCTGTCCTCGAAAGACATCGAGACCCAGGTCGCCAAGGCGCTGGAGCGGCGCAACGGTCTTGGCGATGCCGCTAACCTGTCGATCACGTTCGAGCGCGACCTGCGCGACATCCAGCTCGATGTCTCCAACACCGGCGACATGAGGCCGACCGTCATTCGTTATGATTCCCGCAGCAGCCGCTTCGACGTACTGTTCGAGATTCAGAACGACACCGGCGCACCGACGCGGTTGCGTTTCACCGGCACTGCTGTCGAAACTGTCGAGGCCGCCGTGCTGGCGCGCAATGCCGAACGCGGCGAAGTCCTCAGAGCCTCGGACGTGACGATCGAACGCCGTCCCAAGGCCGAGGTCGGCCCCGACGTCGCCACCCGCACCCGCTCGGTCGGCATGCAATTGCGACGCTCGGTGCGTGCGGGACAGGCGCTGAAGGCCGGCGATCTTGCCAAGGCCGATCTCGTCACCCGCGATCAGAGTGTCACCCTCGTTTACGATACGCCGGGCCTGTATCTGACCGGCCGCGGCAAGGCGCTCGAGGGCGGCACCGACGGCGACACCGTCAGCATCCTCAATCTGCAATCCAAACGCACCATTCAGGGCGTGGTGATCGGACCCGGCCAGGTTTCGGTCGCGATAGCGGTCCCGCGCAGCAGCACCGTCACTGCCGCTCTCGCCGATCCCGCGCCTCCCGCCAGTAATCCACCTGAAAAGGCCGAGTAACGTTCATGTCCAAGTTCAGTCATTTCAATCGCCTCGTTCTGACCGGCGGACTGCTCACCTTCGGGTGCTTCGCCACCGGGTGTTCGTCACTCGATCGTCTCGCGAATATCGGCGAGCAGCCAAAACTGTCGTCGATCGACAATCCCACCACGCAAGCGGGCTACAAGCCGGTGTCGATGCCGATGCCGGGACCGGAAGCGGCGTCGTATAATCCGAACTCGCTCTGGCGCAACGGCTCGCGCGCTTTCTTCAAGGATCAGCGCGCGCACCAGATCGGCGACATCCTCACCGTCACCGTGAACATCACCGACAAGGCCAACATCGCCAACGAGACCCAGCGCAGCCGCGCCAATAGCGAAGATTCGAGCATCACCAATTTCTTCGGCTTGAAAAAGATTCCGCTGACCACGCCGAGCGGCAACCTGCTTACCACCGATTCGACCGCCTCCAGCGACGGCAAGGGATCGGTCAACCGTCAGGAAGCGTTGCAGACCAACGTCGCCGCGGTGGTCACGCAGGTGATGCCGAACGGCAATCTGGTGGTCGAAGGCAAGCAGGAAATCCGGGTGAACTACGAGATCAGGGAATTAATCGTGGCCGGCATCGTGCGTCCCGAGGACATCCAGAGCGACAACACCATCGATTCCAGCAAGATCGCGCAAGCTCGCATCGCTTATGGCGGGCGCGGTCAGATCACCGACGTGCAGCAGCCGCGTTACGGCCAGCAAGTGTTCGACGTGCTGCTGCCGTTCTAATCCAATACCGGCCGAAGACCGCTCCCACCGTCTTCGCCTTGAGCTCCCACACCTGGCCGCGAACCTAGGCGCGGCACGGTGTTACGACGCGGCCCTCGTCAGCTCCCCTGACGAGGGCCGTGGCCGTTTGATATTTGATTGTTACATTGAACCGGATGTCAGTAGATCGCGGTCTATTCGTCGCGATAGACTTTTTCGCGTTTCTCGTGGCGCTCCTGCGCCTCGACCGACAGCGTCGCGATGGGGCGCGCTTCCAGCCGCTTGAGCGAAATCGGCTCGCCGGTCTCCTCGCAATAACCGTACGTGTTGTCCTCGATGCGCTGAATGGCGGCGTCGATCTTGGAGATCAGCTTGCGCTGACGATCGCGCGCGCGCAATTCAATGGCGCGGTCGGTCTCCGAGGAGGCACGGTCCGCGAGGTCCGGGTGATTGACGTTCTCTTCCTGCAATTGCTGCAGCGTGGTCTTGGCTTCGCGAAGAATTTCGTCCTTCCATGCGAGCAGTTTCGCGCGGAAGTATTCGCGCTGCCGCTCGTTCATGAACGGCTCTTTCTCCGAAGGCCGGTAGCTCTTTAGTTTTTCCAACACCGATCTCTCATCCGTGCAAGGCGGACGAAAAAACCCTGTCCGCGCGCCGCTTATATAGCGGCGGCCTGTGACAAACAATATCGGCGAATGGGGAAGATAGCCCCCTTCTGCACAGGGAACCGAGGCTTCGGGGCCGCCGCGGAGATATAATTACCAAAGTCAGGTGCGAATCGGTGGACTTGCCCGCAGGCCCTATGCGCCGGCCTTGGCCAGTTCGACCTCCACGCGCAGGTCGATCTCGGACAGCACCTGGTCGAGACCCGAATCGCCCGAGGGGGATTTCAAGTCGGCGACGATCGCCCGCAGACGGCCAGCCATCGACGAATCGAGTGAGCCGGCCAGCAGGCCTATTTTCAAATCGTCGAGCAGGTCCAGCGCATTCCGGCCACGGGCAACCGACCGCTTGCGCCGCTCGGTGGGATCCTCAATGCCTTGCAGAGCAAGAAGAGCGTCGATGCCGCCCGCCGCGCGCGGCGCCATGGCGGCGCGAGTCTCATTGGCGGTGGTAACATCATCAAGCGAGAACGAAGTCGAGTTGCTGCGCCGGGCGCTTGCCGCCGGAGATCCGAGTGTCGTCCCGTTGGGTCCGTAAATGCGCATCGTGCTGGTCTCGCGAGACGCCCCGTTCCCCTGAATGCCTTCAGGCGATAGTGCCTGAAGGGATGAGCGCGCCTTACCGCACAACCTCGCTTTTTATGGTTAACGCAACGTAAACAGCCCGGCAAAATCTGCCGCGAGCGGCAAGTTTCCCTTTGGCATGCCCTGCCCCGTTCATGCCGCCCCTCGAAAATACCGCGCTACTTCAGATGCTTGGCATTCATCCCGCCGTGGCACGGCGCTCGCATAGTTAAAGGTAGACTAACTTCGTGGGGAGCACGGAGTTGGATGACCTTTCAAGACCTCGCGGGGAGCAGAGGATGTTTCGGGTATTTCGGGCAATTGGCTTTGCGGCGATGGCGATGGCGCTGTCGGGCGCAGCCGCGCACGCGACGTCGCGGATCAAGGATCTGGCGAACATCGAAGGCGTGCGTCAGAATCAGCTGATCGGATACGGCCTCGTTGTCGGCCTCAATGGTACCGGCGACACCCTCAACAACATCCCCTTCACCAAGCAGTCGCTGCAAGCGATGCTGGAGCGCATGGGCGTCAACATCCGCGGCGCGACCATCCGCACCGGCAACGTCGCCGCCGTCATGGTCACCGGCAACCTGCCCGCCTTCGCCACCCAGGGCACCCGCATGGACATCACGGTCTCGGCCATGGGCGATGCCAAGAGCC
>JAIEPP010000171.1 GCA_019748335.1 Xanthobacteraceae bacterium | reverse complement strand
GCTGCGCAGCAAATCGCGAAAGAAACGTTTCAACGTGAGGGCTTCGCGTCTTCGCTCGGATCGAGCAGCCGATGGAGGTGAACCACGAAATAGCGCATGTGGGCATTATCCACGGTCTGCTGCGCCTTCGCCTTCCAGGCCGCATGCGCGGTGGCGTAGTTGGGATAGACGCCGACGATCTCGACGGCATCGAGATCCTTGAACGTCGTGTGTTCGA
The DNA here is from genome assembly GCA_019748335.1 of Xanthobacteraceae bacterium. Lineage (GTDB taxonomy): Bacteria > Pseudomonadota > Alphaproteobacteria > Rhizobiales > Xanthobacteraceae > Bradyrhizobium. The sequence continues at coordinate 9,364 of JAIEPP010000171.1, read as the reverse complement.
GGTCGGTCAATTCGCCGCCGATGACGAGATGCAGCAATTGCGGCTGGGCACTATCTGGCATGATGATTGTTCCTAACGAGATGCCCGGCAAGCAAGGTGGGTCGTGTATAGCGCAAGACGCGCGACGTGTGGCGAAGGATTTGCAGCGCGTCGTACGACGGAGTCAGGGCAGCGGACGATTTCGAAAATGCTCGACAATGCGTGCATGACGATCGCGTCCCGCTGCCACCAGCACCCCGTGCGCCACCTCCCGGCGATTGTACTCAATCGCATCCCCCGAGAGCTCGGTCATTCTACCATTCGCTTCGTGCACGATCAAATTCGCCGCGGCAAGGTCCCAGTCCCGGCTCTGGCCGCCTGCAAAAGCGGCATCGAGGCTGCCGTCCGCGACCCGGCACAGCCGCAACGCCAGCGAACCGATTCGCGGAAACAGCGAGATCTCGTCGGACGAGGGACTTAATCGCTGAACCAGCGGCTTTGGACCCGCCATGCGGGAAAAATCCAGCCCGATGCCCCCGCTGGCGTGAACCGGCCGCGCGTTCAGCACCGCGCCCTGCCCGCGCACCGCGAAGAAGAACTCGTCGGTGACCGGCGCGAACACCGCCGCCAGCATCGGCGTGCTGCCGGCGACCAATGCCACGCTGACGCACCAGTCGTCGCGGTGCGCCAGATAGGCGCGGGTGCCGTCGATGGGATCGACGATCCAGACCAGCGGCTTGCCGAGCCGCGTCTCGTCGTCGGCGCTTTCTTCCGACAGCCAGCCGTAATCCGGCGTTGCCGAACGCAAACGGCTCTCGACCAGGTCGTTGACGGCGATATCGGCTTCCGAGACCGGCGACGAGGCGCCCTTGGTCCAGTTCTTCAACTCGGTGCGAAACATCGACAGCGCCAGCGCGCCGGCTTCCCGCACCGTATCCATCAGCAGCGCGGCATCGCGCGCGGTTATGTTTTCGGCCGTGTCAGCGTCCGCCAAGCGTCAAGCCCTCGACCCGCAGCGTCGGCGCATTGACGCCGTAACGAAATTCCAGGTCGTTGGCCGCCGCCAGCGATTTGAACATTGGCAGCAGATGGCCGGCGATCGTCACCTCGCTGACGGCATAGGTGATCTCGCCGTTCTCGATCCAGAAGCCGGAAGCGCCGCGGCTGTAATCGCCGGTCACGCCGTTGACGCCGGAGCCGATCAGGTCGGTGACGTAAAAGCCCTGCTTGATGTCGGAGATCAGTTCTTTCGGCGTCATCGTACCGCCTTCGAGATGCAGGTTGTACGATCCCGGCGACGGCGACGACGAGACGCCGCGATGGGCGTGGCCGGTCGTTTCCATGCCGAGCTCGCGCGCTGTCGCGGAATCCAGCAGCCAGGTGGTCAGCACGCCGGCGTCGATCAGCGCGGTCTTCTTCACCTTGACGCCCTCGGCGTCGAAGGTCTGCGAACGTAACCCGCGCACCCGCAGGGGATCGTCGATGATGCGAATGTTGTCCGGAAACAGCTGCTCGCCGAGACGGTCTTTCAGAAAACTGGTCTTGCGCGCGATCGAGGCGCCGTTGATGGCGCCGACGAGATGGCCGACCAGCGATCCCGACGCCCGCGGGTCGAACACCACAGGCACCTTGCAGGTCTCGACCTTGCGCGGATTGGAACGCGCCACCGTGCGCTCGCCGGCCTTGCGGCCGACGCTTTCAGGCGAGGCGAGATCGGAGGCATGCGGCGCCGACGTAAAGTCGTAGTCGCGTTCCATGCCGGTGCCATCACCGGAAATCGCGGTCATCGAGATGCCGTGGCTCGAACGCAGGTAGGAGCCGTGGAAGCCGGTCGAGGTCACCAGCACCATGCCGCCGATGCCGCTCGAGGCCGAGGCGCCGCCGGATTTCGACACGCCCTTGACCGCCAGCCCCGCCGCTTCGGCTTCGCAGGCGCGGCGTTCGAGTTCGGCGGTGGTCGGGACCTGCCGGTCGAGCAAATCCAGATCGGCGAATTCATGCGCCAGTAGCGCCGGGTCGGCGAGGCCTACATATTTGTCGTCGGGCGCCACCCGCGCCATCGCCACCGCGCGCTCGGCCAATTTGGCGATGCCGTCGCCGGATACGTCGTTGGTCGAGACCACGGCCTGGCGCTGCCCGACCAGCACGCGCAATCCGACGTCGTCACCTTCCGAGCGTTCGGATTCCTCGACACGGCCGTCGCGCACTTCGACGCCCTGCGATACGCCGCGCACCGCGACCGCGTCGGCGGCATCGGCGCCGGCGCGTTTGGCTGCCTCGACCAGGCGCTGCGCCAGACTGGAGAGCGCCGATTGATCGAACAGGTCGGAGTTGGTGGCGGGTCGGGAAAGCGGCTGATCTGTAGATGGTGAAGAGTTCACAAACAAAATCCCTGACTTTTTAGCGAGTGGGAACGCCCATTGTAGCGAGTGGGAACGCCGGCAGGCAGACTCAGCAGATGTGCCTGATTCACAGGGATTTCAAGCATCTTGCTGCGTCAAATGCCAGACAATTTCGGCATTCGTGCAAGGTCTCGTCAATCATGTGAGCCAAGGTCTTGTCAATCATGCCGGCGAATGCAGGGCGGGTACCATGAGTTAACCAGCCTTTTTAAGCCGAAACGGAAACGCCTCCGCTAAGGTCTCACCTATCGACCGGGAACATAATCCCGGCGGGGAGATAAAGCCGTGGGGCGTCAAACAGCAACAAGCGGGATCAATCCCGCCGGGTCGAGCCGCGTCATGCGGCTCGACCCTCTTTCCCTTCCGCTTCGCTTCGATGCGCATGATGTGCGCGCCGACGGCGGCGTGCGGAACATCGAACTTCACCGCGAACGCGTCGTGCTGCGCCGTGCCGTCCAGGGCATGCGCATGGCCGTCAACATCAGCGTCCGCGATTTTCTCGGCGTCGCCTTGCGCGGCCTCGACGACGCGCAGATGCTGGTGCTGGTCCATCGCGACCCGTCGCTCTCCATTCCGCTTGGCGTCAGTTCAGACGCCGAAGATATCGCCGCCGCGTGGCAGATCTGGAGCGATATCTTTTCGCTTCCGCTGCTGCCGGAAGACGAGGTTCGCGAACCCGCCGCCCGGCGCCGCCGCCACAACGCGATCCGCGCCCGCCGCCCGAAATTCCTGGTCCGCCGCCGCGCCGGCGATCTGCTCAACCCCGCGAACATTCACGACGGCGAACGCGAGATCATCGCACGGGATTGAGATTGCTGCGTAGAACGACGACGGCGCTCCACCTTGCGTCGTCATCCCCGCGCGGGTGATGACGACTGTTGGAATGCTCGGCCTCTCCACGTCATTGCGAGCGCAGCGAAGCAATCCATAGCGCCCCGTGCTGAACCGTGGATTGCTTCGTCGCTATCGCTCCTCGCAATGACGTAGCGCCATCACGCCCGCATCACCGCATCGACGAGCAGCCCCGCGAACAGCAGCAACCCGGCATCGCGGTTGGACTTGAACACGCGCAGACACAATTCGGGATCGCCGATGTCGAGCCTTTGAATCTGCCAGGCCAGATGCGCCGCGAACGCAACGAGACCGATCCAGGCCGGCCAGCGCGCCCCCGCTAGAACCAGCGCGACGCCGATCAGAACCACCGCGAGCGAATAGAACACCACCAGCGCGCGGTGGGTGCGGGCGCCGAACAGCCGCGCGGTGGACTTGATGCCGATCAGCGCGTCGTCCTCGGCGTCCTGATGCGCGTAGATGGTGTCGTAGCCGATCACCCAGGCGATCGAACCCGCATAGAGTGTGAATGCAGTGGCATCCAGCTGCCCGAGCGTGACCGCAAAGCCCATCAGCGCGCCCCAGGAGAACGCCAGCCCGAGCACCACCTGCGGCCACCAGGTGATGCGCTTCATGAAGGGATAAACGGCGACGATGACCAGCGAAGCGATCCCGGTCATGATCGCAAAGCGGTTGAACTGGAGCAGCACCGCAAGCCCGATCAGGGCCTGCAAGACCAGAAAGACGAAGGCCTGCGACACGCCGACCTGGCCCGCCGGGATCGGCCTCGACCGCGTCCGCTCGACCCTGGCGTCGAGATCGTGGTCGGTGATGTCGTTCCAGGTGCACCCCGCCCCGCGCATCACGAAGGCGCCGATGAAGAACAGCACGACCACCCACGCCAGCCGGCTGATATCGTGTGCGACGCCGGCGGCCAGCGCCGCCGACCACCAGCACGGCATCAGCAACAGCCATGATCCGATCGGGCGGTCGAAACGGGAGAGCCGCAGATAAGGCCGCGACCAGGTCGGCGCGCGGGTATCGACCCAGTTGCCGGTCGCGTCGGCAACGCGGGCGGACGCGTCGCTCATCGGGCGGGGATCATCGCGTCGGGCTTCACCGCGACGGCTGTCATCGCGTCAGAACGTTGCCGTTCATGGTGTCGAAGGTGCTGCCGCCCTTCTTGGCGGGCTGCGCCTCGGGCAGCGCCGCCGAAGTACCCAGCACGTCGCTCAGGCTCGGACCGGCGGGCGCTCGTTGCTGCGCCTGCTGCTGTGCGACGTTGCAGACTTGGGCCTGCATCTTCTCGGTGTTCTTGTGGCCGGTCTTGAGCTGGTCGCCGATCTGCGCCGGAATCCCGCACTTGGTCGCATTGGCCTCGATATACTTGATCATCTTGATTTCGGCCGCGCCGAAATTGCCGATCAGCTTGCAGGCCTCGTCCGGCGGCGCCTTGCGCTCGCTCGCGGCCTTGATCAGCTTGCCGCGCTTCTCCGCTTCTTCACGCAACGGCATGAAACCCTTCATGCAGGCATCGCTCGGAGGACCGCCCGACGGCGACTGCGGCGCGGGCCCGGCACCACCGAACGCAGCACCGGAAACCGGAGCGGCGCCCCGTTCGAACGCCGACGGCGCCCCCACCCCTGCCGATGGCGCGGCGCCATTCACCGGCGGAAACGGCGAAGCATTGGCCGCTGGGGCCTGGTTGGGCAGCGGCGCCGGAAACGCGCCCTGCGCGAAGGCCTGACCGGCGTGCAAGGTCGCGGCGGCAACGGTCAATGGCACAATGAAGCGGCGAATCATCAAGGGTGTTTCTCCGGCTAAGGTCCAGCGGGCCTTATTTACGTGTTCCAATCGAAGCACGATTTCCGTAAGCGCATTTTACGATTGCTGGGTGCCCTTAACAACCCGTCGAATTGGGCAACAGCGCGGCGCAAAGCCACATCGGAGCCTGATATTTGCCCCTGATTCGGGTCATTTCAGTTAAAAGCGGCGCGATTGGAAGATCACATATGCCTGAACTCGACTTTAACGCCCCGCGCCTGTTCGTCGATGCCCCCCTGAAGGCGGGGCAAACGGTGGCGCTGGAGCGGAACCAGAGCAATTATCTCGGCAACGTGCTGCGGCTTTCCGCCGGTGACTCGATCCTGGTCTTCAACGGCCGGGACGGCGAATGGCAGGCGCTGATCGCGGGGCGCAAGCGGCCCGACGCGCTGGTCATCACCGCCCTGACGCGAGCGCAGGACCGCCTGCCCGACATCGCCTACGTCTTTGCACCGCTCAAGCACGCCAGGCTCGACTACATGGTGCAGAAGGCGGTCGAGATGGGAGCCTCGTCGCTGCAGCCGGTGCTGACCCGTCATACCCAGGTGTCACGGGTCAACAGCGAGCGGATGCGCGCCAATGTGATCGAGGCGGCCGAGCAATGCGGCATTCTCAGCCTGGCCACCGTGGCCGAACCAGTGGCGCTCGACCGTTACCTCGGGCAGCGCGAGGCCCACCGCCTTTTGGTGTTCTGCGACGAGGCGGCCGAAACCGCCAATCCGGTGCAGGCGCTGAAAGAAGGTTCGGCCGCCGACGGGATCGACATCCTGATCGGCCCCGAGGGCGGCTTTGCCGAGGAAGAACGCGCGCTGCTGCTGCGGCAACCGAAAACCCTGCGGCTGTCGCTGGGGCCGCGAATCCTCCGCGCGGATACCGCCGGCGTCGCGGCGCTGGCCCTCGTGCAGACGGCGCTGGGCGACTGGACCGGGACAGCGGCATAGCCCCCCGAGGCTAAACCCGTTAACGCACGTCCCATTAAGGGACTTGCCCAATCCCTGTCGAAACCCTGCCCCGGCCATGCTAAGGGCTGCGCCGAGAGCCTAGAATTTGCCCTTTCACCCCTGTGGAACCCGGTTTTCCGGGTATTTGGACGCTGAAATGACCGTAACCGCCGCCTTCAGAGGGGTTGCCGGGTCCGCCGCCTGGGCGGACGCGCTGCTATTGTCGTTTGCGCAAGGAGGCTACGTCCACGCCGAGCCCGCGATTCTGCAGCCGGCCGAGCCGTTCCTCGACCTCTCCGGCGAGGACATCCGCAAGAGCCTTTATTTGACCACCGACGCCAGCGGCGAGGAGCTTTGCCTGCGGCCGGACCTCACGATTCCCGTCGCGCGCGACTATCTTGCCTCCGGCCGCGCCGGGCAGCCGATGGGCTTCAGCTATCTCGGACCGGTGTTCCGCTATCGTGGCGGCCAGCCGAGCCAGTTCTTGCAGGCCGGCATCGAATCGTTCGGGCGGCAGGACCGCGCCGCAGCGGATGCCGAAATGCTGGCGCTGGCGCTGGAAGCGACGTCGGCGTTCGGATTGAAGGACGTCGAAATCCGCACCGGCGACGTCGCATTGTTCACCGCGCTGATCGACGCGCTCAACCTCTATCCGGTGTGGCGGCGGCGGCTGATCAAGGATTTCAACCGCAAGATCAGCCTGGCGGACGATATCGAACGGCTGACGCTGGCGACCGCGCCCGGCCGCAACGAATATGAAGGCGTGCTGGCGGCACTCGCCGGTTCCGACCGCAAGGCCGCGCTGGCGCTCGTGACCGATCTGATGTCGATCGCCGGCGCCACCAATGTCGGCGGCCGCACGGTTTCGGAAATCGCCGACCGTTTTCTCGAACAGTCGACCCTGAAGGGCGGCGCGCTGCCGCGCGACGCGCTCGGCATCATCAAGCGCTTCCTTGCGATTTCAGGCGATCCCGACGAGTCAGTGGCGCAACTGCGCGCGCTCGCCGGCGATGCCAAGCTCGACCTCACCGCCGCGATCGATCAACTCGAAAGCCGCGTCGGTTTCATGGCCGCGCGCGGCATCGACATCTCGAAGACGCGGTTTGCGACTTCGTTCGGACGCGGCCTCGACTACTACACCGGCTTCGAATTCGAACTGCACGCGAAAGGCAACGGCGTCGAGCCTTTGGTGGCCGGCGGCCGCTATGACGGGCTGATGACCCAGCTCGGCGCGGCAACGCCTATTCCGGCGGTCGGATTTTCGGTCTGGATCGAAGCGCTGACGCAGCTCGGCAAGCCCGGTGCGCCAGCACCAGTTCAAGGGAGCGTGGCATGAGCGCGCCGTTCGTTCTCGCGGTCCCTTCGAAAGGACGCCTGCAGGAAAACGCCGAAGCCTTCTTTGCGCGTGCGGGCATGACGCTCGCCAAGTCCGGCGGCGCGCGCGACTATCGCGGCACCATTCCGGGGCTCGACAATGTCGAGATCGCCTATCTCTCGGCCAGCGAGATCGCCTCGCAACTGGCGCGCGGCATGGTGCATCTCGGCGTCACCGGCGAAGATCTTTTGCGCGAAAGCATCGCGGATGCCGACAAGCGCGTGCTCTTGATCGACAGCCTCGGCTTCGGCAGCGCCAATGTCGTGGTCGCGGTGCCGCAGGCCTGGATCGACGTCCGCACCATGGCCGATCTCGACGACGTCACGACAGGCTTTCGCGCCCAGCATAACCGGCGGATGCGGGTCGCGACCAAGTACATCAACCTGACCCGCAACTTCTTTGCCGCCCACGGCGTGGTCGACTACCGCATCGTCGAGAGCGCCGGCGCCACCGAAGGGGCGCCCGCCGTCGGCACCGCCGAAATGATCGTCGACATTACCACCACTGGCGCGACGCTCGCCGCCAACGGGCTCAAGGTGCTCGACGACGGCGTGATGCTGCGCAGCCAGGCCAACCTCGTCGCCTCCAGGGATGCCGACTGGACGCCTCAGGCCAGAGAGACCGCCCGCGTCATCCTCGATCACATCGCCGCCCGTGCCCGCGCCAGCAAATACAAGGAAGTCCGCACGCGGTTCGCCGGCTGCAACGACACGTTGCTGGCGGAGGCGCATAACCGCTTCGGCGTGGTGGCCCCGTTCGGCGGCCCGACCTCGTCCGGCATGCTGACCCTGCACTGCCCGCCGATGCACCTCTACGCGCTCGGCAGTTTCCTGCGCGAGCATGGCGCCGACACGGTGTCGGTGGGCTCGCTGGACTATGTGCTCGACCGCGAAAACCCGCTATTCGCCCGGCTCGAGGCGTTCCTGCGGCAATAACGCGGACTCTTTTTTGACGCGTTTTCCTGGCGCGAACCGGTGTCCACTTCGCTCGAAAACGCTATTGTCGTTTCTGTTCAGCGTTGCGACAGAATGCGGCAAGTAACATATGCTGTTGCGATGATGGAATCTGGAACCTGATCGATGATGCTGGGCTCTGACGTATCCGCCCTGTCCGCCACCTCGGCCGCCGCAGCGGCGCAGGGGCTGTCGATTGTCGTGCCCGTCTTTAACGAGGCCGCGGGCCTCGCGGCGCTGCACGAGCGGCTGATCGGGCTCGCGAAGACGCTGAAGGCGCGCTACGGCCTGGCCTGCGAGGTGGTCTATATCGACGACGGTAGCCGCGACGACACGCTGGCGATCGCGCGCACTCTCAAGGCCGACGCGCTCGACGTCCAGGTGGTGTCGCTGTCGCGCAATTTCGGCAAGGAAGCCGCGTTGATGGCCGGACTGGACCATGCCCGCCGCGGCGCGGTGCTGTTCATGGACGGCGACGGCCAGCACTCGCCGGACCTGGTCGAGAAACTGGTCAGCCACTGGATCGATGACGGTTACGACGTGGTCTATACCGCCAAAGCCAATCGCGACAATGAATCGTTGCTGCGGCGGGTGGCGGTGCACGGCTTCTACGCCCTAATCAACTGGGGCGCGCGGCAGAAGATCCCCGAAGACGCCGGCGATTTTCGGTTGCTGTCGCCACGCGCGGCTTTAGCCCTGAAGCAGCTTCCCGAGCGCAACCGTTTCTTCAAGGGCCTCGCCACCTGGATCGGCTTCCGCCAGATTCGCGTCGACTACGAGCCGGCGGCGCGTGCGCATGGCGTCACCACCTTCAGCCCGGGCCACCTGATCGGCCTTTCCATCGAAGGCCTGACCTCGTTCTCGGTGGCGCCATTACGGTTTGCCAGTCTGGCCGGCGTGGTGCTGGCGTCGATCGCGTTCCTGTTCGGGTTGTCGATTCTCTGGGAAACCTGGACCACCGGCAAATCGGTCCCCGGCTATCCCTCGCTGGTGGTCGGGCTGATGACGATCGGCGGCGTGCAGCTGATCATGATCGGCATCGTCGGCGAATATATCGGC
>JAIEPP010000306.1 GCA_019748335.1 Xanthobacteraceae bacterium | reverse complement strand
CGATGCATTACATCCAGCATCTGGTGATGGCGCGGAGTGCGCGCTGGCCGGGCCGGCTGTCGCGCAAGCTGGCGCGGGAAACCGTCGAAGGCGTGGCGCTGATCAACGCGTTGCGGGTCGAGCCGGATCTCGGCTCGCCATCGCGCGGCGGGTTGCCGGCAACGATCGCGCGCAAGACCGAAACGGGATGGCGGCTCAGCGGCCGCAAGATCTATTCGACCGGCGCGCCGATCCTGAAATGGTATGCGGTGTGGGCAAAGACGGACGAGGCCGATGTTCGTGTCGGCCTGTTCCTGGTCCCGGCGGGACTGCCGGGGACGCGCATCGTCGAGACCTGGGACCATCTCGGGCTACGCGCCAGCGGCAGCCATGACATCATCTTCGAAGATGTGGTGTTTCCGCTCGACCACGAGATCGACGTCCGCAAACCCGAGGAATGGCAAGCCCCCGATTTCACCCAAGCTACCGTGCATACGATCTTCGTCGCGGCGATTTACGACGGCGTGGCGCGGGCCGCACGCGATTGGCTGGTCGAATTCCTGAAGAACCGAGTGCCGTCCAATCTCGGCGCCTCGCTGGCGACGCTGCCGCGCGTGCAGGAGATCGTCGGCGGCATCGAGGCGCGCTTGGCCGTCAATGCCCGGCTGATCGACAGTTTTGCGGGTGATTTCGACGACGGCGTGCTGCTGAGCGCGTCCGAATCCAACATCGTCAAGCTTACCGTCACCAACAACGCGGTTGCGGTGGTCGAGGCTGCGCTGTCGCTGACCAGCAATCACGGTTTGACGCGTGCCAATCCGCTGGAACGGCATTATCGTGACGTGTTGTGCGGCCGGGTTCATACGCCGCAGGATGACGCGACGCGGGCCCACGCGGGACGCCTGGCGCTTGGCGTCTGAAGGAATGGCGAATTGAACAAGAACCGGAGCGGCCAATGTCAGTGGAATTCATCGGATTCATCACCAACAACAATTCGTCCGAAATCATCGTGCGATCAGGCCCGATCCTCGATGTGCCCTATATCGAGGCCGTGGCAAAGGCGCATGAGCTTGCCGGTTTCGACCGGGCGCTGCTGGCGTTCCACTCGACGATCCCGGACGCGCTGCAGGTCGGCCAGCACGTGCTGGGCATCACCAAAAAGCTCAAAGTCATGATCGCGCAGCGGCCGGGCTTTACCGCGCCGACGCTGCTGGCACGCCAGCTTGCGACCATCGACCAGCTTTCCGGCGGCCGCGTCTCGCTGCACGTCATCACCGGCGGCAACGCCACGGAGCTGCGCGCGGACGGCAATACGCTCGACGACAAGGACGAGCGTTACGCGCGGACCGACGAGTTCCTCGACATCGTCCGCGCCGAATGGACCAGTGAAAATCCGTTCGATTACCACGGAAAATACTACAAGGTCGAAAAAGGCTTTTCGCAGATCAAGCCGCATCAGCCCGGCGGCATCTATACCTTCGTCGGCGGCGGCTCCGATGCCGCGATCGAGGTTGCGGGCAAGCATGCCGACACATTCGCGCTATGGGGCGAATCTTATGCGCAGGTGCGCGATGTGACGGCGCGGGTAAAGGTCGCGGCGGCGAAGCACGGCCGGCCGGCGCCGCGCTTCAGCCTGTCGGTCCGGCCGATCCTGGCCGATACCGAGGAAAAGGCCTGGGCCAAGGCCGAGGAGATTCTGGCGCGCGCCACCGCGCTGCAGGACAAGACCGGCTACCGCAAACCGGCCGATGGCCATGCGACGGCCGGTGCGCGTCGCCTGCTCGCCCTGGCCGAGCAGGGCACAAGGATCGACAAGCGGCTGTGGACCGAAATTGCAAAACTGACGGGCGCCAACAGCAACACGACAGCGCTGGTCGGAACGCCCGAGCAGGTCGCCGAAGTCTTTGGCGATTACTACGACCTCGGCATCAGCCATTTCCTCATTCGCGGTTTCGATCCGCTAATCGACGCCATCGAATATGGCCGCGAACTGATCCCGCGCACGCGCGAGCTGATTGCTGGGCGTGCCACAGCAAGAGGAGTGGCTGCGGAATGATGCGTACCATCCTCGCTGTGGGCTTGCTGCTAGGTATGATTGCCTGTCGCTGAACTGGCTGAGCCGGGCGAAAATCCGCATTGCGCCGATCGACGATGGCATGACCGACGAGCATTGGACCATCGACCTGCATTTCCCGTCGGGTCTGCAGAAACTTAACGCCGCCGAGATCGTCGACCGGTCCTTCTCCGGCGGGATCGGGAAAGGCGCCGGCCTTTAGGCTGGAGCGCCTTTCCGCAGAAAGTTCTCGAACAGCCGGCACTGGCAGCAAAGTCTTCCGCGACTGCGCATTTCTTTGGGATGGAAATAGTACTAAATAGAATGATATTCTATTTGGTACCAAACCAAATTAATGATTTGAAAGAAAATTCTTCAAATGGCCGAACCAGTCGTTCCCCCGCCTGAACCACGTCGTATCGATGCGATCGACCGCAAGATCCTGCGGGTGCTCCAGGAAGACGCATCGCTGTCAGTCGCCGATATTGGCGAACGTGTTGGTTTGTCATCAACCCCATGCTGGAAGCGCATCCAGAGGATGGAAGGCGAGGGCATCATCACCGGAAAGGTTGCGCTGGTCGACCAGAACAAGATCGGGCTGGGGCTGTCGGTGTTCGTATCCGTGGAAAGTTACGACCATTCCGAGGCGTGGCTGAAGAAATTTGCCGAGGCGGTAAGTGCCATGCCGGAAGTCATGGAATTCTATCGCATGGCCGGCGACGTCGACTACATGCTGCGGGTCGTGGTCGCGGACATGCAGAGCTACGACATTTTTTACAAGAAACTGATCGGCGCCATCGCGTTGAAGAATGTAACGTCGCGATTTGCGATGGAAAAGATCAAGTCGGTGACTGCGTTGCCCGTGCCAGCGTTCGAGGCCGCTTAGTTTCTCTGCCTTTTCCGTTTCAATGCGCCCACGAGCCGCGTGGGCGCGTTGATGCTATCAGTTGCGCTTCGGCGTCCAGATCTTTGCGTCGCCGGCGCTGACTTTCACCGGCAGCAGTCCTTCGGCAAAAAACGCATCGGCAATCCGCTGCTGTTCCGAAAGACCGGACGACGTCACGACGCCGACGCGATAGGAGCGATGGCTGTTGGCTTCTTCCACCGTCGCGGCATCAATGCCCCAGAGACCGGCGAGCAGGGTAGCCGCATCCTTCGGATGCGCTTTCACCCACTTGCCGGTTCCGTCGAGCTTGCCGAAGATGACATTCAGAACGTCGCCGCGCCGGTCGGCGAAGGCCGCCGACGACAGATAATAGCGCTTGTAGCTGGCGAGACCATTGCTGCCGTCGGACAGGATCCGCGCATTGGATTGCCGCTGGGCACTGGTCAGGAACGGATCCCAGGCGACCCAGGCATCGACGTTGCCGCCGATGAATGCGGCGCGGCCGTCAGCTGGCGTGAGATAAGCCGGTGAAACATCCTTGAAGTTCAAGCCGGCCTTGGCGAGGGCGGCAAGCAGCAGAAAATGACTGCCGGCCCCTTTGGTGACGGCAACCTTCCTGCCCTTGAGATCGGCCACCGTCCTGATCGGCGACTCCGCGCCAACCAGGATGGCCTGAGCCGACGGCGAGGCGGCTTCCTCCGCGATGTAAGCAAGCTTTGCGCCTGCGGCCTGCGCGAACAACGGCACGGTATCGGCGACATCGGCGCCGAAGTCGATATTGCCGGTATTGATCGCTTCCAGCAGCGGCAGGCCGCTGGTGAATTCATGCCAGGAAATGCGGACGCCGAGCGGCGTGAGCGCCTTTTCCAACTCGCCATTGGTCTTCAGAATGGCCGTGAGGGTCGACGATTTCTGATAGCCGACGCGAATTGTATCGGTAGACGGCGTTTGCGCGGTCGCCGAAGTAATTGAAGTAACGGCTGCGAGAATTCCGATGACTGATTTGATGTGATTATACATGAGGGTTGATCTGCCTGACGCGTTTGGAGGGTCTCAATCAGGCTAAGGACCGTGCGGTCTCAGTCAATAGAACCGCTGTTCGTTGTCAGGCCGAGTTGAGCACGACACTGCCACGCGGAACTAGAAAAACAGGCTGAAATTCCATGCGCCGTTCTGGGTTTGCTGAATCGCGAGCATTTCCGGGAGCGAGGCCGCTTCCTGTTTCATGATTAACAGAGTTGCACGGCGGGCCACTCAAGAAAAATGCGCCGCCGCAGCGCGCGATCCAGCAATAAACCCATCGCCGCGAGCCGGGTTCGCAGTGCCGTCATTGCTATTTTTCCGGAGCACTCGACACTCTTCCTGCGCCGCACCATCATCTTGAGCTTGAGTGATCGCAGAGATCGCGATTGATCGTTCAGGAGAAGGTGATGAAGCGTCGGGATTTCCTAAAGCTATCGGTTGGTACGACCGCTATAGCCGCGTTTCCGTTTCAGGCGCGCGCGCAAGCCGGCCTCAAGGAAATCCGGATCGGCTACCAGAAGACTGGTGTGCTGGTGATCGCGCGGCAGCAGGCGCTGCTGGAGAAGCATTTCGCCACCAAACAAATCGGCATCAAGTGGATCGAGTTCACCTCGGGGCCGCCGTTGCTGGAAGCCATGAGCACCGGTAGCGTCGATTTCGGCGCGGTCGGCGACACGCCGCCGATCTTCGCCCAGGCCGCCAATGCCAACATCGTCTATGTGGCGGGATCTCCGATCACCAACGGGCAGGGCATTCTGGTTCCGGCCAATTCGACAATTCAGACGATTGCCGACCTCAAGGGCAAGCGCATCGGATTCGCGAAGGGCACCAGCGCACACAATGTGCTGATCGCGACGCTTGAAAAAGCCGGGCTGACCTATGCGGATATCACGCCGGTTTATCTGTCGCCACCCGACGCCGGGCCCGCCTTTGCCAATGGGAGCATCGAGGCCTGGGCGATATGGGATCCGTACTTCGCGATCGGCGAAAAGCGGCAGAACGGGCGGATCCTGATCAACGCCTATGAAGTGGCAAAGACCAATTCGTTCTATCTCGCCAACCGTGATTTCGCCAACGCCAACGTTCAGCATACCCGCGACGTCATCAAGGGGCTGGCGGAAGCAGCGCGCTGGGCGGAGGCGAACCGTGCCGAGGTCGCGGCAGCGCTGGCCGCGGTGACGGGTGTCCCGATCGAGGTCCAGGTCGTCGCGGCAAACCGCGCGTCCTTTGCGATCGGCCCGGTGACGGACGGGATCGTCGATACCCAGCAGGCGGTCGCCGACCGCTTCTTCAAGCTCGGCCTTATTCCGAAGCCGATCGTGGTTCGCGACGCGGTCTGGAAGCCGGTGCAAACCTGAAACGGTCCCGGCCTCACCCCATCACAGAGGATTGAAACATGCGTTGGTTGAAACGAGCGGTCGCGGTCGCGGTGCTGTCGATGACGACTGCGCTGGCCGGTGTCGGCGCCAGCTACGGCCAGGATAAGCAGGACAAGGTCTTGCGCATCGGCTTCCAGAAATACGGCAAGCTGGTGCTGCTCAAGAGCAAGGGCACGCTGGAGGAAAAACTGAAAGCCGCCGGCTATAAGGTGGTGTGGACCGAGTTCCCGTCTGGCCCGCCGCTGCTGGAGGCGCTCAATGTCGGCGCGATCGACTTTGGCAATACCGGCGAGGCGCCGCCAATCTTCGCGCAGGCCGCGGGTGCGCCGATCCAGTATGTCGCCTATGAGCCGCCGGCGCCGAAGGGTGAGGCCATCCTGGTGCCGAAGGACAGCAAGCTGAACTCGGTCGCGGACCTGAAAGGCAAGAAGGTAGCGCTGAACAAGGGCTCCAACGTTCACTATCTCTTGGTCAAGGCGCTGGAGAAAGCCGGGGTCAAATATTCCGAAATCGAGCCGGTGTTTCTGGCGCCGGCCGATGCCCGCGCGGCGTTCGAGCGCGGCGCGGTCGATGCATGGGTGATCTGGGATCCGTTCCAGGCCGCCGCTGAGGCCGCTACCGGCGCGCGGACGCTGGCCGACGGCACCGGCATCGTGTCGAACTATCAGTTCTACTTCTCCTCGAAGAAGTTCCTGGAGAGCGATCCCAGGGTCGTCGATCTGGTGCTGGCGCAACTTTCGGAAGTGGACGCCTGGGCCAAGGGCGATATCCACGCCGTCGCCGAGCAACTGGCACCCGCGATCGGGCTTCCCGTTCCGGTCGTGGAAGTCGCCCTGAAGCGGCAGTCCTACGGCATCAAGCCGATCACCGACAGCGTGATCGCGGATCAACAGCAGGTCGCGGACACGTTCTTCGCACTCGGTCTGCTGCCCAAAGCCATCAAGATTTCCGACGCGGCACGGAGGCCGGGCTCATGAGTACCGATCAATCATCCAGCGCCAACATACTCTGGTTCCTGCCGACCCATGGCGATGGCCGCTATCTCGGCACCACCACCGGCGGCCGCGAAGTAAACTTCAATTACCTGCGCCAGATCGCGCAGGCCGCGGATCAGCTTGGCTATTTCGGCGTGCTGCTGCCGACCGGACGAAGCTGCGAGGATTCCTGGGTGGTCGCGTCTGCGGTCGCGCCCTGGACCGAACGGCTGCGCTATCTGGTGGCGGTGCGGCCCGGCCTGCAATCGCCCAGCGTGGCGGCGCGGATGACCGCGACGCTCGACCGGGTGTCGAACGGTCGGCTGCTGGTCAACGTCGTCACCGGCGGCGATCCCGTCGAGAACAAGGGCGACGGCATCTTCCTTAGCCACGACGAGCGCTACGCGGTCACCCGCGAGTTCCTCAACGTCTACAGCGATCTGCTGGCGGGCAAGACCGTCAATACCGAGGGCAAGCACATCCGCATCGAGGACGGCCGGTTGCTGTTTCCGCCGGTGCAGTCGCCGCGCCCGCCGCTGTATTTCGGCGGCTCGTCGGATGCCGGCATCGATGTCGCCGTCGATACCGTCGACAAGTACCTTACCTGGGGCGAACCGCCGGCGCAGGTCGCCGAGAAGGTGGCCCGCGTCAAGGCGGTGGCCGCCAGCCGCGGGCGCAAGCTGTCCTTCGGTATCCGCCTGCATGCCATTGTCCGCGAGACCAATGCGGAAGCCTGGAAAGCCGCGGACGAATTGATCCAGCATGTCACCGACGAGACCGTCGCCTCAGCGCAAAAGATCTTTTCGCGGATGGATTCGGTAGGGCAGCAGCGCATGGCGCAATTGCATGGCGGCCGCCGCGACAAGCTCGAGATCAGCCCGAACCTGTGGGCCGGTGTCGGCCTCGTTCGAGGCGGCGCGGGAACGGCGCTGGTCGGCGATCCCCAAACCGTGGCAGCGCGGATTCGCGAATATCAGGACGTCGGCATCGATACCTTCATCATGTCCGGCTATCCGCATCTCGAGGAAGCCTATCGCTTCGCCGAACTGGTGTTTCCGCTGCTCAAGCTCAATCACGCGGCCCTGGGAGGCAACGTGACCGCTCTTCGTGTCAATACCGGGCCATTCGGCGAGACCATCGCCAACGAACACCGTCCGCTGGTGAAGGCATCACAATCATGAGCCTGATCGATAGTCTCCCGCGGGCGGGCCGCTTGCGTCTGCCGAGTGCCGGCGGGCTGATCCCCTGGATCGTGCCGCTGGCGATCATCCTGATCTGGCAGGCCGCCTGCGTGACCGGCCTGGTGTCGGCGCGGGTGCTGCCGGCGCCGAGCGACGTGGCGCTGGCCGGTTGGAAGCTGCTACTGTCAGGCGAACTGGTACGCAATATCTGGGTCAGCTTCTGGCGCGCCAGCGTCGGGTTCCTGATCGGCGGCAGTATCGGCTTCAGCTTCGGGCTGGCCAACGGTCTTTCGCCGATCAGCAGCAAGCTCACCGACACCACGTTGCAGATGGTGCGTAACATTCCGCATCTGGCGCTGATCCCGCTGGTGATTCTATGGTTCGGCATCGATGAATCGGCCAAACTGTTCCTGGTCGCGCTCGGGGTGTTCTTCCCGATCTATCTCAACACCCTGCACGGCATCCGCACCGTCGATCCGCATCTGATCGAGATGGGCCGGATCTACGGCATGACCGATGGCGAATTGTTCCGCCGCGTGATCTTCCCGGGCGCGCTGCCGTCGATCTTCGTCGGGGTGCGGTTCGCGCTCGGCATCATGTGGCTGACGCTGATCGTGGCGGAAACGATCGCGGCCTCGTCGGGGCTCGGCTACATGGCGATGCAGGCCCGCGAGTTCATGCTGATCGACGTCGTCGTGCTCAGCATCCTCATTTACGCCTTGCTGGGAAAACTGGCCGACAGCGCCTCGCGCGTGCTGGAGCGGCTGACCCTGTCCTGGCATCCGGCCTTTCAGAAACATTAGGGAATGCAAATGCAAGATGCTCTCCGCTTTCTCCAGCCGGACGCCGAGCCTGTAGATCGCGCCGATTTCGTCGAGCAGGCGCGGGTCGCGCGGCAAGGTTCGCACGCTGCGTCGCGTGGGCTGCCGCTGACCATCCGCGGCCTCAAGAAATCCTACGGCGACAATGAGGTGCTGCGCGGCATCGACCTGCACATTCCCGCAGGCCAGTTCGTCGCCATCGTCGGCCGCAGCGGCTGCGGCAAGAGCACGCTGCTGCGCTTGATCGCGGGGCTCGAGACCATCGACGCCGGCACCATCAGTTTTGGTGAGACCGCACGTCCCGAAGACGTCCGCGTCATGTTTCAGGAGCCGCGGCTGCTGCCGTGGGCGCGGGTGTTGTCGAATGTCGAGGTCGGCCTCGGCCGTGAGCGTGCAACTTCCGATGCGCAGGCGCGCGCTGATCGGGCACTGACCGACGTTGGCCTTGATGAGAAACGCGGACAGTGGCCGGCGGTTTTGTCTGGCGGACAGAAGCAGCGCGTGGCGCTGGCGCGTGCCCTGGTGAGCAATCCCCGGGTGCTGGCATTCGACGAGCCGCTCGGCGCGCTCGATGCTCTGACCCGTATTTCGATGCAGCGGCTGCTGGAACGGGTCTGGCACGACCAGGCCTTTACGGCCGTTCTGGTCACCCACGACGTCGCCGAAGCCGTCGCACTGGCCGACCGGGTGCTGGTCATTGAAGACGGCCGCATCGCGCATGACGTCCATGTCGATATCCAGCGTCCGCGCCGGCGCGGTTCGGCCGATCTCGCGGCGCTGGAAGGCTCGATCCTGAGCAACCTGCTCGAAGCCGCGGGCGAATTAACAGACCATTGAGGTACCCATGAACTCCGCCGTGCGCAATCTGCGAATCGAAGGGAAAGTCGCTCAGGAAGATTTCCGCGGCGCCATGCGCCATCTGGCCGGTGGCGTCAGCGTGATCACGGCTGGGCGGGCCAAGGATATCACGGGGATGACCGTGACATCGGTATCGTCGCTATCGGTCGATCCCGCCACATTGATCGTCAGCATCAACCGGGAATCGTCGTCCTGGCCGCTGATCAAGCGTCATGGCTTCTTCGGTGTGAATATTCTCACCGCCGACCAGATCGGTATTGCCGAGCGATTTACCGGCAAGGGCGGCCTGAAGGGGCCGGACCGCTTTGCCGGGGCGGAATGGATCACGCGCGCGTCAGGGGTGCCGCTGCTGCTGGGCGCGCTGGCGGCGGTAGACTGCGAGGTGGAGGATGTCGTCGAGCGGCACTCTCATGCCA
>JAIEPP010000284.1 GCA_019748335.1 Xanthobacteraceae bacterium | reverse complement strand
GCATGCAAGATCATTCCGGTCGGACGCCGGGCCTCGAAACTCAAGCTGCCTCCCAGCGCCACGATTCGCTCGCGCATGCCAAGCAGGCCGAGCCCGGATTTGGCTGCGAGGCCGATGTCGCCGGCCTTGCCGTCATCGTCAACGATCAGCTCGATTTCCCTTGCGCCAGGATCGGCCGTCGCCGAGGTCGCCTCGCGCATGTTGAGATGCAACCCCACCCGCGTTGCCTCCGCATGCTTCGCCGCATTGGTGATGGCCTCCTGGGCAATTCGATAGAGGTTGGCGCCGAAAGGCGACGGCAGCGCGTCAAAGCTGCCGCTGACCTCGATTTCAAAGCGTGTGCGCCCGCTGCTGCGCCTGTTCCAGCCCGCGACCAGGCTTTCGAGGCTGGAACTGAGGCCAAGCTCGTCGACATCGGGTGCGCGCAGTCTGACCAGCGTGCCCCGCAACGTCTCCATCATGTGCGCGGCGATCCGCGCAATGCTCTGGAATTCGGGCAGCACGTCAGGGCATTCCTGCCGCGCCGTCTGACCCGCGGACGCCGCCACCGCACTGATCGCGGCAAGACATTGGCCGAACTCGTCATGAAGCTCGCGAGCCAGATGACGGCGTTCCTCGTCCTGGACGGCGATCAGTTTTTTGGTCAGTTCGTTGCGCTCGGCCAAGGTGCTCTGCAGCTTTTCGGCAAGGGCGTTGAACACCTGCCGGATTGCCGAGAGTTCGGCCAGATCGAACGGCGGCAGGCGTGTCGAATGGTCGTTCGCGGCAAGCCGCTCGAGACCGGACACGATCACGCGGGTCGGACGCAGGGCGCGCGCCAACGCGGCATAGACCAGAAGGCACAGCGCCGACAGGGTGACCGCCATCACGGCAAACAATCGGCTGGTTTCGTGCCAGGCCTCGGCAATCAGGCTTTCCGGAGCGACCGAGACCACCGCCGCGCCCTGCGCCTGGTTCTGGAACAGGACCTGACGAACGACTTCCGTGTCCGGCTTGAACACGCTGCGGTACAGCCTCGCAAAAAGTCTCGGGGCATCGGTCTCGCCGGCTTGCGTGCCGCTGCACAGACGCTGGACGATGTCGCCGCTGTTGGTCCGATAGGCGATGCAAAGACCGGGCGCCATCAACGCCGACGCGACGGTTTGCAGGTCGGGAAAGCGGCCGGCGCCGAGCTTCAGCCAACGATTTTGCTCGTGCCGGAGTTGCAAGTCCTTCGCAACGATCTCGGCGATCCCGTCCATCTTCGCTCGCGCGGACCTGTCACTGTCAAATAGGACATAGGCGACGGCGGCGATGAAACAGACGGCGGCCAACCCCGCGACGCGTAGCGCCAGTCGGAGCTTGAGGTCGATTGTGCGCGACATCCACATGTCCAGACACCTGCCAAGCGGTGAGTGCGGGCGCATCCAGCGGGACCCATTAGAGGGCAGAAACGGCACGGTGGGAAGCAGGTGGCCGAAAGTCGGGAAATTTGCCTGGCTGGCTTCGGGCCGGACGCCATTTCGGGAACCTGGCGTCCGGTGCACGATACGACCTTGGTATCCTTGAGGGAGGTCCGCCACATGCACCGCACCGTCGTCTCAACACTCGCCCTGTCAGCTCTGTTCCTGATGCCGTCGCTCGATCGCGCCCGCGCCGATACCAGCAGCGCGACCCTGCCCGGCCTGGCCCTCCTCGATTTCAACTATGTCGACACCTCGGGAGAGACGAGGGATCAGACCGCCGAGCACCAGAAGCAGCTGGATGCCTTCATGCTGGCGCTTCGACAGGATGTCGCCGCGAGCCAAAAATACCGGATGGTTACCGCAACCTGCCGGCCAATCCCATGCGAGGTCGGGCAGTCCGCCCTCACAGAACTTCAGGATGCCGCTCGCCAAGCCGGCGCAAAAATTCTGATGATGGGGGGCGTTCACAAGATGAGCACCCTGATCCAGAATGCCAGGGTGATGGCCGTCGATCTCGAAACCAACGCGGTCGTCCTCGACAAGCTCGTGACCTTCCGCGGCGATACCGACGAAGCCTGGAAGCGCGCCGAAACCTTCATCGCCCAGCAGATCACGGCATCGCCTGCCAGCTCCGACTCTCGGCCGGCACCGATCAAGCTCGCCGTGTTCGATTTCGAACTGGAAGACACCAGCGCCGGGGCCTCGCTGACCAATGCGGCCGATGCCGTCCAATTGGGCCTCGTCACGACCGAGGTCCGCAAGCTGATCGAGCAATCAGGACGCTATCGCCTGGTCGATGTCAGCAGCGCCGATGCGGAAGCTGTGAAGGCACACGCGCTCGGAAAGTGCGACGGCTGCGATGCGGCGGTCGCATCGAAGCTCGACGCCGAGCAATCCCTGATCGGGATCGTGACGCGCATCAGCCGGATGGAATACCAGGTGACGTACCGGATCCGGGATGCCAGGACCGGTGCCGTCATCGCCACCGAGCAGACCGGACTTCGCATGGGGGCCGACTACTCCTGGACCCGCGGCGCCGCCGCCTTGATCAAGGCTCGTTTGTTGAAGGAGCAGGAATAGGCGCAGGCCACCGTCCATTGCCGGGCTGCGGTGCGCCCCAAAATCAAAATATCGAAAACAACCCCATGCAAAGTAGCCGTCAATCGAAATCGCGGGCCACGACGAGATGCCGCGCCAAAGGGAATTCGTGTGCGACCTATCAACGTGACGATTGGCGTCGGCCAACGGGAATGCCAGATCGTGAAATGCCGTCGATCTGCTACGGCAGTATAGGCACAAAGCGGCCGACAGAGTCGGGCCCGCGAAGTCATTGAAAGTGAAAAGGTTGGTAGCGAGAGAGGGACTCGAACCCCCGACCCCAGGATTATGATTCCCGTGCTCTAACCAGCTGAGCTACCTCGCCACAGTTCACCGTCACGGCAGGTTATGCCGCATTCGCGAACGCGCGGCATATAAGGAGTGGGTCAAGGGCCTGTCAAGCAAAGCCGGACGCCCGGCCAAGTGCCTGCGAACGGGGACTATTTCGGCCGGATCGAGGGGTCCCCGCCGGGGCTGCCGGGCGGTGGAATCACCGGCGTATTGCCGACATCCGGCGCTGGCGCACGCATTTCGGGATCAACGCCTGCCGGTGGGCACAGTACGCCGTCGGATCGGGCCAGTTTATCGCCGAGCGGCTCGGCCCGCTGGCCCGTGGTCGTCCCGTCCGGAACCGCCGTACCCGAATGCGGCGCCGGCTGCATCGGCGCGCAATTGGCCGCACGGGAAGGCGATGGCGGCGCGGTCTGGGCCGGGGGAGTGACCGGACCAGGCGGGGCCTGTGCGGAAGCCCCTCCGGAGGCCGCCATCAGAATACACGAGAGAAATAGTGCGCGATTTATTCCCATGCAGGGAAACGGCGCGCGGGCACGGATGTTCCCTTGAGACGAACAGGCTATGCTTTGCGGAACCGGATCAGCGAAAAATGCCCCATCGGCGGCATCGGCCGCCGCTCGGTCAGGCTGACGCCGCCATGTTTGGCGGCCCAGTCGGTCAGCCGCGCCCACGGAAATTCCGGACGCCAGCCGAGCCGGCGCGCCAGCGGCGCGAACGCCAGTTCGAACAGCCGGCGCGGGCCGCTTTCGGCGCCGATGTGATTGACCAGAATGAGTTCGCCGCCGGGTTTCAGCACGCGGATGAAATCATCCAGCGTCCGTTCCGGATCCGGCACCGCGGTGATGACATATTGCGCCACCACCGCATCGAAGAATGAATCTTTGAATGCGAGATTCTTGGCGTCCATCACCGCAAGCGTTTCGACATTGCTGAGGCCGAGCGCGCGTACGCGCTTGAGCGCCCGGCGCAGCATCGGCTCGGAAATATCGACGCCGCACAGTTGCGTGCTGCGCGAATAATCCGACAGCGACAATCCGGTGCCGACGCCGACATCGAGGATGCGCCCGCCGATCTTGTCGGCCTCCGCGATGGTCGATTGCCGGCCGGCGTCGAACACCTTGCCGAACACGAGGTCGTAGACCGGCGCCCAGCGCCCATAAGCCTTTTCGACCCCCTCGCGGTCGATGTCCCCAGCCATTTCCTGACGCCCCGAACTTTTTTAGCCGCGTATGACTTCGGCGAGCGGCGCGGTTTCCTGCAACCCTGCCCTCACCGCCGCATTCCTTGCGGTCGCGCTCTTGATGAATCCGCCGCCGAGCACGCGCGCCTGTCCGCTCGCAGCGTCGTAGAACACACAGGCCTGGCCCGGCGACACGCCTTCTTCGCCGGCGACGAGTTCGACTTCGTAGCCGCCGTCGACCGCGCGCAGCCACGCCGGCTGCGGCGCGCGCGTCGATCGCACGCGCACGAACATCTCGATGCCGTCGCCGATCACGCGATCCAGCGGACCGTCGCCGATCCAGTTGACGTCGCGCAGCACGATCCGGTCCATCCGCAACGCCTCGCGCGGTCCGACCACGACGCGGCGGCCGGCGGCGTCGAGCTTGACGACATAGAGCGGCGCGCTGGAGGCGATGCCGAGGCCCTTGCGCTGTCCGACGGTGAAATGAACGATCCCCTGGTGCTGACCGATGACCCGCCCGCCGAGATCGACGATATCGCCGGGCTCGATCGCGCCGGGCTTGAGGCGGCCGATGATGTCGGTGTAGCGCCCGGTCGGCACGAAACAGATATCCTGGCTGTCCTGCTTGTCGGCGATTTCAAGTCCGAAGCGCCGCGCCAGTTCGCGCACCTGCGGCTTGCTCATGTCGCCAAGCGGGAAGCGCAGATAATCGAGTTGCTCGCGCGTCGTCGCGAACAGGAAGTAGCTCTGGTCGCGGTCGGCGTCCGCGGCGCAAACCAGCGCGCGCGATCCGTCCGCCAGCGCGCGCGAAGCGACATAGTGCCCGGTCGCCAGCGCCTGCGCGCCCAGTTCGCGCGCGGTCGACAGCAGATCGCGAAACTTGATCGAGCGGTTGCACTCGATGCACGGCACCGGCGTCTCGCCGAGCGCGTAGCTGTCGGCGAAATTGTCGATCACCGATTCGCGGAAGCGGCTTTCGTAGTCGAGCACGTAATGCGGAATGCCGATCCGCTCGGCGACGTTGCGGGCATCGTGGATGTCGCGGCCGGCGCAGCAGGCGCCCTTGCGATGGGTCGCCGCGCCATGGTCGTAAAGCTGCAACGTGATCCCGACCACGTCGTAGCCCTCGGACTTCAGCAAGGCAGCCGTCACCGAGGAATCGACGCCGCCCGACATGGCGACCACGATCCGCGTGTCCTGAGGTCGGCCTTCGAGATCCAGACTGTTTCGCATGGCAGGGGTCATCAACTTCAATCGCGAGCATCATGCGGCTCGCGGCCAGGGTTAAAAAGCCTTTTATCTATAAGGCCTTAGGATATCTTTCGGCCAGATCGGGCCGGATTTGAGGCCGCTCTTTAATATAGGCCGTATTCCCGCGAGGCAATCAGCCGAACCCTCTTTTGGAGCGGCTCCAGACGGCAAATCTTGCCGCCGGGCAGAAATGGGGGCCCTGGCAACGCCCCCGCAGCCCGCACCTTCTTTTCGTAAGTAATTGAATATAAAGAAATATCTTTCCTGAACGTGGCTGGCCCGGTCCTTGCTGAATGGTACTCAGAATTTCAGCGAGGGTTCGCCGGTGGTCAACGTTACGTCGGAAGTATTGGCAAGCGCGTCTGTTCAGAACGCCACGGCGCGGTCCGCCCGGCAGGATTCCAGCCCCCCGGCCGGAAACGACAGCTTTGCGTCGCTGATCGACAGCAATGCCGCCGCCAGCAGAAGCGACAACCGCGCTCAGGATAATTTTCCGGACACTTCGGCCCCCGCCGCTTCACAGGCGCCCGCCCCGCGTCGCGCCGACGATGCGCAGGGATCATCCGACAGCCGCGCGCGCGACAATACCGCCGCATCCGACGATGCCGCATCCGACAAAGCCGCCCGCAACGATGCGAGTGATCGCGATGCCGCCGTCAAAGGCCGGGACGACGCCGATGCCGGCGCCAAGACCGACAAATCAGCCAAATCGAAATCCGATACGGCGAAATCCTCAGACGCCAAATCTTCCGACGCAAAGTCCGACGACACCAAGGACGTCGCAGCGAAATCTTCCACCGGCGACGCCTCGAGCGATCAGGGCGCCGCGAAGCAGGATGCCGCAGCCGTAGTGACGGCAGATGCCATCGCGATCACAATTCCGGTGCCGGCGGCACCTGCGGCCACAGCGACGGCGACACCCGCGACTGACAAAGCAGCGGCGCCGCTTGCGATCGCCGCGGCCGCGATTGCCGCCTCCACCACCGTGGCCAACGGTGCGGCTCAAGCCGGCGCCGAAACTGGCGCAGTGGCTACGGCTACCGCCGCCAAAACTGACGGTACCAAAACTGACACCCAGGCCGCGACCGGCGACGCCGTCGCCGCGCAGGCCACGGCCGACACAGCCGCGACGGCAGGCATTGCGCTCGCCACCCCGTCGTCCGCCAAGCTGTCTGCCGCCGGAGCGATCAACGCCAAACCGGTGAAGACGAACGCTGTCATCAAGGAAGTCGCGGCCACGACGTCGGCCAACACGACTGACGCGGCCACCGCGACGGGCGACGCCGCTGCCACCGCGCCGGCCGGCACGCCGCAGGCTGTGGCAGCAGGCAAACCGAAAGCCGAGAACGGCATCATCGATGCCGTGAAAGGCGATGCCTCAGGTAATTCCACCCCGGCCGCCAACGCCGCAGTCCACGGACATGCCGCCCCGGCGGATGCCGGCCAACTGCTTGCCGCCACCTCGGGTAACAGCGTGCAAGGCACCGCCGCCATCCAGGCGCAGCAGCCGTCCGCCATCACCGCACCGGCAACAGCGGCACAGTTGACCGTCACAGCCGCGACGAACGATGCCGTGCCGCTGAGCGGCGTCGCGATGGAAATCGCGACCTCGATCCAGAGCGGCAAGAGCCGTTTCGAAATCCGGCTTGACCCCGCCGACCTCGGCCGCATCGACGTTCGCATCGACATCGACCGCAACGGCCAGATGACCTCGCATCTAACGGTCGAGAAGCCGGAAACGCTGTCGATGTTGCGTCAGGACGCCCCCCAGTTGCAGCGGGCACTGGACGACGCCGGATTCAAGACCGGCGGCGGCGGACTGCAATTCAGCCTGCGCGACCAGTCGTCGTCCGGCCAGAACAGCGGCAACGACAATGGCCGCAACGCGCAGCGGCTGGTGATCAGCGAAGACGATTCCATCCCCGCGACGGCGATTGCGGGACGCAGCTATGGCCGCATGCTCGGATCGAGCAGCGGCGTCGATATCAGGATCTGAGGAGAACGACATGGCAACGACAGGTGCAGCAACACAAGCTCCTCCGGTGGTCTCGGGCACGACCGACCTCCCCGCCAAATCGGGCTCCTCCCTAGGTTCGAACACCGGCGCCACGCTGGCCGGAAATTTCCAGACGTTTCTGACGCTGCTGACGACGCAGTTGCAGAACCAGAATCCGCTCGATCCGCTCGACACCAACCAGTTCACCCAGCAGCTGGTGCAGTTCGCCGGCGTCGAGCAGCAGCTCAAGACCAACGATCAGCTGACCTCCCTGATCGCGATGCAGCAGACCGCGCAATCGACGCAGGCGCTTGGCTTCGTCGGCAAGACCGCGGTGGTCGACGGCAGCACGGCAGCCTTGACCAAATCTCAGGCGGTTTGGGATGTCAGCCTCGCCAAGCCCGCCAACGTGACGCTGACGGTCACCAACGGCGCCGGACAGACCGTGTTCAGCAACACCTACCCGGTCGATGCCGGCGACAATCAGCCGTTCGTGTGGGACGGCAAAGGCAACGACGGCGTACAGTGGCCCGACGGCAAATATACGCTGACCGCGACCACGACCGACGTCGACGGCAAGACCACCGGCGTGCCGACCCGGCTGCAGGGCACGGTCAGTTCGGTGGATCTCACCCAGTCGCCGCCGCTGCTGACGATCAACGGCCAGACCTACACCGTCAGCCAGGTCAAGGCCATCGTCGGCTAGAATCTCTTGTTCTGACGCGTTTTCTTTACGCGAACCGGGCGTCCACTTCGCTCGAAAACGCGATCCTGGCGCGCGCCAGGCGCGCAGCGCCCGCTCAACACCACCCAGACCCTTCGGCCCGGCATTGCCGGGCCGAAGGGCTTTGTGGGGCAATTTCAAGGAGATTCGTATTGGAGGCTTAGGCTTAGGCAAATTTTAAGCCCGGGGGCGTAGGTTGTTACCTGTGAGTTCAGTGGTTGAGAGTTTGTGAGTACGCCATGACAGAACCCCATCGCCCGAGGGTAAAATACGTCATCGGGCCTGACGGCAGTCCGTTAACAATTGCGGACTTGCCCGCGCCCGGAACCAAACGGTGGGTGATCCGCCGCAAGGCCGAAGTCGTTGCCGCGGTTCGCGGCGGCCTGCTCTCCCTTGAGGAGGCATGCAGCCGCTACACGCTGACGGTGGACGAGTTCCTGTCTTGGCAGTTTTCCATCGATCAGCATGGCCTGGCCGGCTTGCGGACCACCCGGATCCAGCAATATCGCCAGTAAGCGATCCCGAACCGATCAATTTTACGAAAACCGGCTTCGTTTCACGAGGCCGGTTTTTTCTATGCCGAACTTTCGTCGCCGTTCTTAACCTTCGTTAACCATATCGAAACCATCACCTAGGCAATAATTGCCCAGTCGGTCCCCGAGACGAATCTTGGGTCCGAATCCCTGGGGGCTGTTGGTGCAAAGTCTCGTTGCTTTCCTGCGAAGTCTCGGTGCCTCGCGGCTGATGGCCATGATCGCGGTCACCACCGCGCTGGTCGCCTTCTTTGCGTTCGTCATCATGCGCGTCACGACGCCGCAGATGACCACCCTGTTCACCGACCTCACCGCCGAAGACTCGTCCAGCATCATCAAGGACCTGGAACGCCAGGCGATTCCCTTCGAACTTCGCAACGAAGGCGCTGTGATCATGGTGCCCAAGGACAAGGTCACCCGGCTGCGGATGAAGCTGGCCGAAAGCAACCTGCCCAAGGGCGGCGGCGTCGGCTACGAGATCTTCGACAAGTCGGACGCCCTCGGCACCACCAGTTTCGTCCAGAACATCAATCATTTGCGGGCGCTGGAGGGCGAACTTGCCCGCACCATCCGGGCCATCGACAAGATCCAGGCCGCCCGCGTCCACTTGGTGCTGCCGGAGCGGCCGCTGTTTTCCCGCGAAACCCCGGAGCCCTCGGCCTCGATCGTGGTCCGGGTCCGCGGCAGCCTCGAGCCGGCCCAGATCCGCGCCATCCGCCATGTCGTCGCCTCCGCCGTCAACGGGCTCAAGCCGCAGCGGGTGTCGGTCGTCGACGAGGGCGGCCGGCTGCTCGCCGACGGCGCCAGCAGCGACAATGAAAGCACCGTCGGCGACGAGCGCCGCTCCGCCTTCGAGAAACGGATGCGCAACGAGGTCGAGGCCATCGTCTCCTCGGTGGTCGGCCAGGGCCGCGCCCGGGTCCAGCTCACCGCCGATTTCGACTACAACAAGATCACCCAGACCTCTGACAAGTTCGATCCGGAGGGCCGGGTGCTGCGCTCCAGCCAGAGCCGTG
>JAIEPP010000334.1 GCA_019748335.1 Xanthobacteraceae bacterium | reverse complement strand
CGGTAGACTTCCCAGAGGATGTCGAACAGGTGACGATCCATCGTGGTCTGGTCCTGGCTGCGCCAGTCGCGGAGGAAGTGATTGAGCTGTTTCAGCGCCTCTTCGTCGTAACGGCCGTCGCGCTTGAAGGTGACGGTGAGGTCTTCGTCGGAATGGGTGTGGTGGAACGAGAGCGTGCGGGTTTCGTTCAAGGCAGTCGCGTCATGCACCGAGCCAGCTCCGGCGAGGAGCAATAGCGAGGTCAGGCCGATTTGATATCCGGCCTTTGGCATAGAAAGCGCAGTAATTTGGCGCGCGAAAGCAGCCAGCACGTATGAGCCCACCCAGTCGAACGAGCGCCCAAAAAATTCCTTCGCCTTTCCCCAGCGAAAGAAGGTGAACGCTTTCTTAAAGCGGGAGGGTTAACCGAAGCTTACCATCCCGCCCCCAAGCAAGCCTTAACCTAACCCGTGGACTGTGGCGAAAAAGTGCCCGGTGCCGAAATCGCGATGGATAATGGTTAACGTAAACGGCCTCGCCCAGGAGGCGAGGCCGTTGATTTCGTTCGTTATTTTTACCGTCTGACCGAGGAGCGCGATTAACGGGTGATGACCCGTTGCTGCTGTTGCGGCTTGCGGCCGACCGGGGCCGGCGGGGTCCTCGACTGGCCGCCGCCGAAGAGCCGCTCCAGGAACGAGGGGCCGGAAGAGGTGGTGTCGCTGGCGAAGCTGACGCCGGCCGGCAGGCTGGAGCCCGGCGGACGCGAGTAGCTCGGCTGCGAATGCGCCACCATGTTTTCCAGATCCTTGCTGCGGCTGCCCTTCAGCAGCGACAGCATGGCGGCGTCGCGGCCATAGACGTCCTTGCGGATCTGCAGTTTGCCGGCGTCGTCGACGAACGCGGTCTGGTAGGTGATGTTGACCGGGATCGGGGTCGGGAACTTGAGGTCGATTTCGCTGTGGCCGTACATGCCGCGGATTTTTTCCGGCGTGTAGTTCTTCTCCGGCATGGTGATGTTGAGCAGCGTCGCGGCGTACTGATCGGGATTTTGCACCCGCATGCAGCCGTGGCTGAACGCGCGCTCATCCCTGGCGAACAGGTTCTTGTCCGGAGTGTCGTGCTGATAAACCAGGAATTTGTTCGGGAAGTTGAAGCGGACGCGGCCAAGTGCGTTGGCTTCGCCGGGCGGCTGCGAGATGTGGATGCTGCCGTCGCGGTTACGCTCGAGCTTCAGGCCCATGCGTTGCAGCACGGTCGGGTCCTGCTGCAGGGCCGGCAGGTATTCGTTGTAGATGATCGACGGCGGCACGTTCCAGGTCGGGTTGACGGTGATGAACTTCATCGTTTCCGTCAGAAGCGGCGTGGCGTGCTGGCCCGGCTTTCCGGTCACCACGCGGGTGGTCCAGACCTGGGCGCCGTTCTGCATCACCTTCAGCGTGTAGTCGGGAATGTTCAGGATGACATAGGCATTGCCGATGTTCGCCGCGCCGAGCTGGCGCGGCAGCCAGCGCCAACGCTCCATGTTGACGACGACAGTGTCGATCTGCCGGTCGCGCTTTGGGCTGTTGATGGCCTTGACGGTGCGCTCGTCGAGCACGCCGGTGGCCTTCAACTCGGCGCTCTCCTGGAATTTGCGCACGGCCTCGGCGACCTTGGCGTCGTAATGGGTGTCGTCGGCGTTCTCGGTGATGCCGAGCTTGGCGCGCAGTTGCGGCACGCGCGGATCTTCCACCGCCACGCCCGGCTGCTTCTTGGTGCCGGCCTTGAAGGCCAGCGCCGGACCGTCGGCGATCTGAATCACCGGACCGTCGCCCTGGCCGCGCAACTCGGCGAGCTTCGCCTTCAGTTCCTTGTAGAGCTTGTGCGGCGGATTGTAGCCGTCGAGCGCCGCGGAAGCGTCCTTGGCGGTCGAGATCGTGGCCAGCACCTCGGCGGGATCGGTCGGGTGCTCGGGATAGAGAATGTCGGCCGAGACCTGCGACCAGTGCATCCGGCCGCTCTGGGCCTGGCGCGCATAGTCGAGCATGGTGGCGGTCAGCTTCATCTCGGCGTCGGCGAGTTGATCGGGCGAGGTGGCCGCCGCGAAATCCGGCAGCGGATAGTCGGCCGGGTTCAAGCCTTCGGCGGCGGCGTCCTTCAGCCGGGCGATCACGCCCTTGGCGCTGGCGGTCAGCTGTCCGGCCTGGGTCCATTGCGGCGCGTATTCGCGGGCCGAGTAGAATTTTTCGACGGCGGCGCGTTCGTTCTTGCGGTCGAAATAGCGCAGCGACTTTCCGCCGAGCATCTCGCGCAGTTTGTCGGCGACCGGCTGGTCGGCGGGGGCGACATTGCTCGCGGCCTTGACCGGTTCGGCGGCCGGCGTCGTGGTCGCGGTATCGCTGGGCTTTGCCGCCGGCGCAGTGACGACGTCAGCCGGCTTGGTCTCGGTCTTTACATCGGTCTTTGCATCGATCTTGGGCTCGGCCGCCTTGGAATCGGGAACAGAAGCGGTGGCATCCACCTTGAAGTCGCCGGCGCTGGGCGGCGGGATGTTGGCCGGTTCGGGGCGTGGGACTGCCGCATCGATGGCGAGCTCGGCGGCGCTGGCGCGCGGGGTATCGGATTGGGCTGCCAGAACCGGTGTCACGGACACCGAGGTCGCAGACACCGCGAGGAAGGTTGCCGCGACGGCCATTAACACGCGGTCAAATCCAGCACGGTTGGTCGAACAGTCACGCATCGTCACACCCCCTTGGGCGAAACTGCCCCGGCATGGAACAGTCGTTTGGTATCATTCGTCGCAGCTTGCGCGGATAGCGCCGGCCTCGACCGGTTCTCTGGTCGGTACGCCTGCACGCAACGAGTCATACGCAGACGATACATGCGCTCCTATGGTGCAGCTAGCGCCATGCGGAGCATCTCACGACAAACTGACCTCGAACGACCCGATTGCATTCCGGGTGGCGAGGTTTTGCCATGTCATCGGACGTTTGTCTGTCACCTGCGGGACACGGTTCAAAGGTTCCCGAATCAGCGATGCGCTTGATTCGTCACTGACTTTGCCACCGGAGCGCCACAATCGCGCAGTGGGTCAATTGGCGTCTTGCGCGCCGCCCTCGGCCGGGTCGTTGGCAGCGGCCTCATCGAGCTTGCGGTAGAGCGTTGAGCGGCCGATCTTCAGCCGGCGCGCGACCTCCGACATCTGCCCGCGATAATGCGAAATCGCGAAACGGATGATCTCGCTTTCCATCTCCTCGAGTGGCCGCACCTCGCCGGTAGAGGTCAGCATCGCAAGACTGCCGGCGCTCGCCAGCGGCGCGATCGGTATTTCGTTACCTGACACCATCGCAGGCGCCGTCGACGGTGCGACGATCAAAGGCTCGCTGTGCAGGAGCGCGTCCGGAACGGCATGGGCCGCGGCCTGCGGGAAATCGGCCAAGCCGAGCTGGTCGCTCTCGCTCATGACCACGGCGCGATACACGGCGTTTTCGAGCTGGCGGATGTTGCCGGGCCAGTCGAGCTGCGCCAGATGCGCCATGGCCTCACCGGAGATGCCGGAGATGGTGCGGTTTTCCTCCGCACTGAATCGCGCCAGGAAGTGCCGCAGCAGATGTGGGATGTCCTCGCGGCGCTGCCGCAACGGCGGGATGGTGAGCGGCAACACATGCAGGCGATAGAACAGGTCCTCGCGGAACGCGCCGTTCTTCACCAGATCGAGTAGTTTCCGATTGGTCGCCGAAATGATGCGGACGTCGACCCTCACCGGCTTGCGACCGCCGACGGCCTCGACCATGCCTTCCTGCAGGGCGCGCAGCAGCTTCACCTGAGCCGCCAGCGGCAATTCGCCGACTTCGTCGAGAAACAGCGTGCCGCCGGAGGCCTCGACGAACTTGCCCATGTGGCGTTCGGTGGCGCCGGTGAAGGCGCCCTTCTCATGGCCGAACAGGATCGATTCCACGAGATTGTCGGGGATGGCGCCGCAGTTGACGGCGACGAAGGGCTTGGCCTTGCGCTCGCTGGAGCCATGGATGGCACGGGCGAACAATTCCTTGCCGACGCCGGATTCGCCTTCGACCAGCACCGGGATGCTGGAAGCGGCTGCCTTCTGCGCGATGCGCAGCACGCCGGCCATGATTTCGCTGCGGGTGATGACGTCGGCAAACGTCAGGCGGCCCTCACGGCTGTGCTTAATGCGCTGCAATTCGCCCTTGAGCGCCTGGGTGTTGAGCGCATTGCGCAGCGACACCTGCAGCCGCTCGAAGCCGACCGGCTTGACCACGAAGTCCTGGGCGCCGGCCCGCATCGCGGACACCACATTGTCGATGCCGCCATGGGCGGTCTGCACGATGACAGGGATGGTGAGGCCGGCATCACGCATTTTTGTCAGCACGCCGAGCCCATCGAGCCCGGGCATCACGAGGTCGAGCACGACGGCGTCGATCGCCTGGGCGTCGGGAGCGGTCAGCAGGGCGATGGCGGCGTCGCCGCTTTCGACCACCAGGACCTCATAACCGCACTTCTGCACCATGTTTTCAACCAACCGGCGCTGTACGGCGTCGTCATCGGCAATCAAAATGGTGGCAGCCATGGTTTTCCCCGCACTTTACAACTATCTGTCCTGAATCGGGGCACTGTCGCCGATGCCGATTAACGCACTCTTAAATGTTGCCGTCCCGATCTCATTCCGCAGCCTTAGCCTTAACGACTGAACACAGGTTTCGAACAAGATGACCTCGCGCTCCGCTCAACGAAAACCGATCGCCAAGAACACTGCCAAGAATATGGTCAAGAAAGTCGTCAGGAAATCAGCTCCGAAATCCGCGGCCAAATCCAAAACGGCAAAACTGCCGGAATGGAATCTGGCCGACCTTTATTCCGGCATCGACGCGCCTGAAGTCGCGCGCGATCTTCAAAAGATGGATGCAGATTGCGTCGCGTTTGAGACCGACTACAAGGGCAAACTCGCGGAAAGCACGGCAGGGGAAGGCGGCGGCCGCTGGCTCGCCGGGGCGGTCAGGCGCTACGAGGCAATTGACGATCTCGCCGGCCGGCTCGGCTCCTATGCGGGCCTTGTTCATGCCGGCGACAGCGTCGATCCCGCGATCTCCAAATTCTACGGCGACGTGTCCGAGCGGCTGACCGCGGCCTCGGTGCATCTGCTGTTCTTCGGGCTCGAGCTCAACCGCGTTGACGATGCCGTGATCGAGCGTGCGATGCAGACGCCCGAACTCGGGCACTACCGGCCGTGGATCGAGGACCTGCGCAAGGACAAGCCGTACCAGCTCGAAGACCGCGTCGAGCAGTTGTTTCACGAAAAATCCCAGAGCGGATACGCCGCCTGGAATCGGCTGTTCGACCAGACCATCTCCGGGCTGCGCTTCAAGATCGGGGGCAAGGAGCTGGCGATGGAGCCGACGCTGAACCTGCTGCAGGATCGCGCGCCGGAAAAGCGCAAGGCCGCAGGGCAGGCGCTCGCCAAAACCTTCAAGGACAATGAGCGGACCTTTGCGCTGATCACCAACACGCTGGCCAAGGACAAGGAGATTTCCGACCGCTGGCGCGGCTTTGAGGACGTGGCGGATTCCCGGCATCTCAACAACCGCGTCGAGCGCGAGGTCGTCGATGCCCTGGTCGGCTCGGTCCGCGCCGCCTATCCGCGGCTGTCACATCGTTATTACAATCTGAAGGCCGGCTGGTTCAAAAAGAAGAAGCTCGCGCACTGGGATCGCAACGCGCCGCTGCCGTTCGCGGCGACCGGGAGCATCGACTGGCCCGAGGCGCAGAAGATGGTGCTGACGGCCTATCGCGGTTTTTCCGGCGAGATGGCCGACATCGCCGAGCGTTTCTTCACCGATCGCTGGATCGACGCGCCGGTGCGGCCGGGCAAGGCGCCCGGCGCATTCTCGCATCCGACCACGCCGTCGGCGCATCCCTATGTGCTGATGAATTACCAGGGCAAGCCGCGCGACGTGATGACGCTGGCGCATGAGCTTGGCCACGGCGTGCATCAGGTGCTGGCGGCGAAGAACGGCGCGCTGATGGCGCCGACGCCGCTGACGCTGGCGGAAACCGCCAGCGTGTTCGGCGAAATGCTGACCTTCAAGCGTCTGCTGTCGCAGACCAGGAATGCCAAACAGCGCCAGGCGCTGCTCGCCGGCAAGGTCGAGGACATGATCAACACCGTGGTGCGGCAGGTCGCGTTCTATTCGTTCGAGCGCGCGGTCCACACCGAGCGCAAGAACGGCGAATTGACCGCGGAGCGGATCGGCCAGATCTGGCTCAGCGTGCAGAACGAGAGCCTGGGACCGGCGATCGACATCCGTCCGGGCTACGAGAACTTCTGGATGTATATCCCGCACTTCATCCATTCGCCGTTCTACGTCTACGCCTACGCGTTCGGCGATTGCCTGGTGAACTCGCTCTATGCGGTCTACGAGAACGCCGCCGACGGCTTTGCCGAGCGCTATCTGGCGATGCTCGCCGCCGGCGGCACCAAGCATTATTCGGAACTGCTCAAGCCGTTCGGGCTGGACGCCAAGGATCCCAAGTTCTGGGACGGCGGGCTGTCGGTCATCGCGGGCATGATCGACGAGCTGGAGACGATGGGCTGAGGCGGAGCGAGGGCGTAAAACATTTGTTGAACGATGGGATGAGGAGCGTTATACTGATGTATAACGCTCCTTTCTTTTTAAATTACGGCATATTTTCAATCGGTTACAACAATCACCGCGCGATCGTGCGCAAATGAAAAGGAGTTTCGGATGAAAATCGAGATCAAAAAGATCGGAAATTCCGATGGTGTCCTGCTTCCCCGCGAGCTGATGCAGCGGCTCGATCTGAAACGCGGCCAGCAACTGCATATTACCGAACTGCCTGGGGGTGGCTTTCAGGCGCTCCCGTACGACCCCGACTTCGAGCGGACCATGGAGCTGGCAGAAGAGACGATGGACCAGTATCGCGACACGCTCGCAGCGCTGGCAAAATAATGGATGGAAGTGCGTGATGAGCGAGCCAAAAGAGCCGCTGTGGATCACCTATGAGCAGGCCATTGCAATCCATAGTCGCCAACTCCGCCGGTTTGGCGGAGCAGCCGGCATGCGCGATGAAGGCATGCTGCGGTCGGCGCTCGAGCGCCCGGTCAACAAGTGGAGGTATGAACGGGCGGAGCTGGCCGACCTCGCTTCCGCCTACGCGTTCGGGCTTGCCAAAAATCACGCCTTTATAGACGGCAACAAGCGCATCGCCTTCATGGCGATGCGGGTTTTTCTGCTGAAGAACGGGATCGCTTTCACCCCCGAGCCCGCGCACGCCACTGCCATCATCCTCTCGCTCGCCGCGGGCGAGGTCAGCGAGGAAAGCTTCACCCGCTGGATCCGCGACAATTGGCCCGCTACGCCCACCGAATAGGCAGCGCCGGATCTGTACAAAAAGGCAGCAGCGGCGTTGCCCTCTCAATCGCTTTGCGGTATTTGCACGCCAGAATTCGATCTTGACTGGGGACACCGATGGCTGACCACAACGAAGTTGCCTACACGACCGCCGACGGCAACGACTATCCGGCCCACGAGCAGACCTATGAAGGGTTCATCATGCTCGTGAAATACGGCACCGCGGCGGTCGTCATCATCGTCGCCCTGATGGGCTTCTTCCTGACCTGATCGGTCATGCTGCGCTGCCAACGACGGCGGCGATCAGAAAATATGCATCTCATCCGGTTGCAAAACCGGTATCCAAGCTGGCGGAAATAACGCTAGCTTGCTTGCGCGCGCGCTGTCGCGCCGCCGGAGGCCCCATGAAGATTGCCGTTGCCAAGGAAATCGACCCGTCCGAACCGCGGGTCGCCGTTTCACCCGACACCGTGAAGAAGTTCAAGGCGCTTGGCGTCGATATCGCGATCGAGCCGGGCGCGGGCGTCAAGTCGGGCATGCCGGACTCAGACTTCACGGCAGTCGGCGCCACCGTCAGCGCCGATGCGTTGAAGGACGCCGACATCATCATCAAGGTGAAGCGGCCCGAGGCTTCGGAACTCGCCAAATACAAGCGCGGCGCGCTGGTCATCGCGATCATGGATCCCTACGGCAACGATGCCGCGCTGAAGGCGATGGCGGATGCCGGCATCTCGGCCTTTGCGATGGAATTGATGCCGCGCATCACCCGCGCCCAGGTGATGGACGTGCTGTCGAGCCAGGCCAATCTCGCCGGCTATCGCGCCGTGATCGAGGCCGCGGAAGCTTTTGGCCGCGCTTTCCCGATGATGATGACCGCGGCCGGCACCATTCCGGCGGCGAAGGTGTTCGTGATGGGCGTCGGCGTGGCCGGCCTGCAGGCGATCGCGACCGCGCGCCGGCTCGGCGCCGTCGTCACCGCGACCGACGTGCGGCCGGCGACCAAGGAGCAGGTTGAATCGCTCGGCGCCAAGTTCCTCGCCGTCGAGGACGAAGAGTTCAAGAACGCCCAGACCGCCGGCGGCTACGCCAAGGAAATGTCGAAAGAGTATCAGGCCAAGCAGGCCGCGCTGACCGCCGAACACATCAAGAAGCAGGACATCATCATCACCACAGCGCTGATCCCGGGCCGTCCGGCGCCGAAGCTGGTCAGCGCCGAAATGGTGAAGTCGATGAAGCCCGGCTCGGTGCTGGTCGATCTGGCCGTCGAACGCGGCGGCAATGTCGAGGGCGCCAAAGCAGGCGAGATCGCAGATGTCGATGGCGTCAAGATCGTCGGCTATACCAACGTTGCCGGCCGGGTGGCGCAATCGGCGTCGAGCCTTTATGCGCGCAACCTGTTCTCGTTCATCGAGACCATGATCGACAAGACGAACAAGACGCTCGCCGTGAACTGGGACGACGATCTCGTCAAGGCCACCGCGCTGACCCGAGATGGCG
The DNA here is from genome assembly GCA_019748335.1 of Xanthobacteraceae bacterium. Classification (GTDB taxonomy): domain Bacteria; phylum Pseudomonadota; class Alphaproteobacteria; order Rhizobiales; family Xanthobacteraceae; genus Bradyrhizobium. Next base: position 696 of record JAIEPP010000334.1, on the reverse strand, counting down.
CCGTCATCCACCCGAACTTCCAGCCGAAGGCCTAAGGAGAGAAGCCATGGAGCACATCGCCCAAGTCGTCGATCCCTTTGTCTTCCGGCTGTCGATTTTCGTCCTCGCCGTGTTCGTCGGCTATTTCGTGGTCTGGTCGGTGACGCCGGCGCTGCATACGCCGCTGATGTCGGTGACGAACGCTATCTCCTCGGTGATCGTGGTCGGCGCGCTGCTCGCGGTCGGCGTCGGCATGATCTCGAGCGGGTCCGGCTGGGCGCGGGGTTTCGGCTTCATCGCGCTGATCTTTGCCTGCGTGAATATTTTCGGCGGCTTCCTCGTCACCCAGCGCATGCTGGCGATGTACAAGAAGAAGGCCAAGTAATGTTCGACGCAACGATCGGCGCGCACCTCGTGGTGACAAAGGCAAATGGGGACCTGAGATGAACGCCAATCTGGCAGCAGTTCTTTATCTCGTGGCGGGTGTGTTGTTCATCCTGTCGCTGCGCGGGCTGTCCAGCCCCGCGACGTCCCGTCAGGGCAATTTCTTCGGCATGATCGGCATGGGCATCGCGGTTGCGACCACGCTTGCCAGTCACCCGCCAGCCGACGGCCTCGCCTGGATCCTGGTCATTCTCGGCATCGCCATCGGCGGCGGCATCGGTGCCGTGATCGCGCGCCGGGTGCCGATGACCTCGATGCCGGAACTGGTCGCCG
>JAIEPP010000586.1 GCA_019748335.1 Xanthobacteraceae bacterium | reverse complement strand
CGCCGGAGCCCGCGGTGAGCGCGCCGCCACCGGCGGCGATGGCGGACGGCGAGAAACTGTACAAGGGCGCCTGCGTCGCCTGCCACGAAGCCGACGGCTCCGGTGCGCCGCGGATCTACCCGCCGCTGCCCGGCAACGCCAACCTGCAATCAACAGACGCTTCGAGCACGATCCGCGTCATCCTCGACGGCGCGCAGAGCGTGACGACACCGCGCGCGCCGAACAAGGGATCGATGCCGGCCTATGCCGCAAAGATGACGGACCGGGAGATCGCGGACGTCGCGACTTACATCCGCAATGCCTGGGGCAATGCCGCGCCGGTCGTGACCGCGGAGCAGGTGGCGAAGGCGCGGCGCAAGTAACGAGAACTCTCAGCGCGGATCGCCGCTGAAGACGAATTTCGGCATTTCCCATTTGAAGCGGATCGCCAGCAGGCGCAGCGTCAGGCCGAATACAAATGTCAGCGCAGTCCAGACTTCGTGGTTGAGGCTAAAGCCGAAGGTGGTGGTGTAGAACAGTCCGGTGGCGACGGCGACGCTGGCGTAGAGTTCCGAGCGAAACAGCAACGGCACATCGTTGCACAGGATATCGCGCAGCACGCCGCCGGCGCAGCCCGTAATCATCCCCGCTACGATCACGATCGTCAGCGACGCGCCGACCTGCATCGCCACGTCGCAGCCGGCCATCGTAAACACCACCAGCCCGATCGCATCGAGCACCAGGAATGCCAGATTGAGCCGGTGCACCAGCCGCGCGATCAGGATGGTGACGAATGCCGCCACCGCCGTCAGCCCCAGATAAAACGGGTTCTGCACCCAGACCAGCGGATAGTGCCCGAGCAAGACGTCGCGGATGGTGCCGCCGCCGAGCGCCGTGATGCAGCCGAGCATGCAGACGCCGGCCCAATCCATGCTGCGCCGGCCCGCCGCCAACGCCGCGGTCATCGCCTGCGCGGTCAACGCCACATAGGACAGCAGATGCAGGACGGTATCGCTGGGCGGCAGGGTCCACATGGCAACCTCGTGATTCCGGAGCCGGAACGATTCCGGGAACCCAGATCGTAGGTTCCATCATGAACGGCGTGCAAGAAAATCCGGAACCTCCGCCCGCGCGAGCGATTGTCCCCTGCTTAGCTTTGGGGAGTTAACGGAGGAACACATGACATACCAACCCAATCCGAACGATCCCTACCGCGCCGGCCTGAGCGAAGACGAAATCCGCCGTCAGGCGCGGCTCAACAGTCTCGATAGCGACTTTCAGGCCGATCCGGAACTCGCCGAGGGTTCCGGCAGCGGCACCAAGATCGCGATGTTCGCGGTCGCTATCGCGGTCGTGATGGGCGCGCTGTTCTATGGCTTGAACAACACCAGCGTGAACCAGGCCGGCACGACGCCGGCGAGCCAAACCGCGCAGACCCAGCCGCCCGCGGCACCTCCGGGCATGCGTGACGTGACGCCGAAGGCCAACACTGAGTCCGGCACCACGACCGGCGCAGCGCCGGCGCGCCCGGCGGCTCCGGCCAATCCGGACATGACCAAGACGGCCAATCCCCCGGCCGGTGCGCCCGCCGCGAAATAATGGCTGACGCCAACTGATAGCGCGGCGGGCATTGAATTGCCCGCTGCGCTTTTTCTTTGCGAGGTGCGTTACGGCGTCGGCAGTTTGCCGATCCACGCCACGATCGCCTCGGTCACCGCGGCCGGCTGCTCGGGTATCAGCGCGTGGCTAGCATTCGGGATCACCACGATTTCCGCGCGCGCGCCGAACTCTTCCTTGATCTCGTTCATCATGCTGCGCGGCTTGAACGGATCGAGCTCGGCCTGCACGTCCAGCAGCGGCGCCTTGCCGCCCGGCCACCACTCCGATTGTTTGGTGGCGCGGCCGGCGGCGAACTGAGCTTCATCGACCTCGGGATGCCAGCCCGCCAGCCACACCCGCGCGTCATGGCCCGGCGCGAAGAACGCCATCCGCAAGGCTTCCAATCGCTCGGCCTCGGGCTTCGTCAGATCACCGGCCTTCTTGACCGCGTCGGATAGTTCTTTGGCACCGGCAAACCCCGCCGGATAGGCCTTTGCGGCCGCGGCAACGATCACGACCCCGCGCACGAGATCTGGATAGTCGGTCGCGGTCATGCGCCCGACCCAGTTGCCAAAGGCATGCCCGACGATGACGGCGGGCCCGCCGCCGTCATGGCGAATGACGGCAGCGATATCGCGCGCGAAATCATGCAGCGTCAGATTTTGCATCGGCCCGTGGCTGTCGCCCGCCCCGCGCGGCTGCGGCCGCAGCACGCGAAAGCCTGCCTTGGCGATGCCGGCGGCGAAATCGTCGAAGTCCAGGGAATCGCGGCCGCGTCCGGGCAGCAGCACCACCGAGGGACCGCGGCCCTCGCTGATGACTTCGATGCGCACATCGTCATAGGCCACGATTTCGCGCACGCGTTCGGCCTGCGCTACCGGCGCCAGCGACACCAGCAGACAGGCCGAAAGACCGGCGAGAGCCAGATCGCGCAGCTTCATCGTTCTAGCCGGAAAACATCTTGTTGAGTTCACCGCCGGGATAACCGCTTCCGAGCTCCGTGAACGTGCCCTGCTCCGCCATCTCGCGCGCGGCTTTCATGAAACCGCCCCAGGCCGAGCGCGCCAGCGAGCCGCCGACGCTGATGCGGCGAACGCCGAGATCGCCAGCCTCCTTCAGCGACAGCCCGGAGGCGCCGATCAGCAGGTTGACCGGTTTTGGATGCACCGCTTTCACGATCGCGGCGATGTCTTCCTTGGTCTTGATGCCGGGCGCATAGAGGCAATCCGCGCCGGCCTCGGAATAGGCGTTCAGCCGCTCGATCACGAAGCCAAGGTCGGGCTTTCCGACCAAATAGGCCTCGCAGCGGCCGGTCAGCATCACATTGCTGTCGCCGATCGCCTTGCGCGCGGCCCTGATGCGCTCGATGGCAAGCGCTGAATCATACAGCGGCTTGGCCTTGTCTCCGGTGGAATCCTGGATCGAGAGCCCGGCGACACCGGTCTTCACGCCCTTCGCGACATTGACGCCGACCTTTTCCGGCTCAACGGCAAATCCGCCCTCGTAGTCGGCGTTGACGGGAATATCCACCGCCGCGCACAGCGCGGTGAGATGGTCGCAGACCTCATCGACGGTGACGCGGTTGTCGGCCTTCGCGATGGTCCAGGCAAAGCCGGCGCTGGTCGAGGCCAGCGCCTTGAAGCCGAGATGCTGTAGCGCGCGGGCGCTGCCGACATCGAACGGGTTCGGGATGATGAAGCATCCGCTCTCGTGCAGTCTATGGAACGCGACGCGCTTGTCCGCTGTCGTGACCGGCATGGTTTCTCTCCCTGTCTTGTTCGTGAGTGAAGATAGCGACGCATGGCGCCGAGCGCCAGCATCGTTGCCGCCGGCTCAGGCCGTCACCTGCCGTAAAAACGTTCGCTCTTCGGCCAGGATGAGCTCGTTCTCTTCCGCAAATTTGAAATTGGCCATGCCCTCCTTGTCGGCGCGCAGCCGCGCCCGGTAGCTTTCATAGGCCGCCAGACTGTCGAACGAGATCAGCGCAAAGGCGATGTTGTTGGTGCCCTCATGCGGCATCCAGTATCCCAAAAGGTCGCCGCCGCACCTGGGTATGATGCTGAGCCAGTTCTTGGAATATTGCTCGAACATCGTCCGCTTGAACGGATCGATCTGGTAGCGGATGAAAACGGTGACGGGCATGGGAATCTCCGACGCTTGACGTCGTCGACTTACCCGCTTGATCGTCGACAATGCTTCGTCTACCATCGAACTATGAACGCAGGAGCCGAGCCATGAAAGCTGGACCCGACATCGCCATGGTCGCCTCGCTGGTCGGTGACCCCGCGCGCGCGAACATGCTGACCGCGCTGATGACCGGCCGCGCGCTGACCGCAAGCGAGCTGGCGCACCAGGCTGGCATCACCCCGCAGACCGCGAGTTCGCATCTCGCCAAGCTCGAGGCCGGCGGCCTGATCGAACCCGAAAAACAGGGACGGCATCGCTATTACCGCCTCACCGGCCCCGATGTGGCCGGCGTGCTCGAAGGACTGGCGGGGCTCGCGGAGCGCGCCGGTCACACAAGGGTTCGCACCGGGCCGAAGGAGCCGGCGCTGCGCCGCGCGCGGATCTGCTACGACCACCTCGCCGGCGACCTCGGCGTCCAGATGCTCGACAGCATGCGGAAACAGAAGCTGGTGCGGCAGAGCAAGCAGGCGATCGAGCTTACCGGTGAAGGCAAGCGCTTCATGGCGAAGGCGTTGCAGATCGATGCCGAGATGCTGGCGCATCCGCGCCGTCCGGTGTGCAAGGCCTGCCTCGACTGGAGCGAGCGGCGCCATCACCTCGCCGGCACGCTGGGCGCCGCCATGATGAACCGCTTTACCGAACTGAACTGGGCAGCGCGCGATCCCGCGCCGGGCAGCCGCGTCGTCAATTTCACCCGCACCGGCGAGAAACGTTTCGCGGCGCTGTTCGGCGAGAGCCTGGAAGCGGACACCTGACCCCGCTCAGGTCCGCCGCCTGGCCGTCGGTCCGCCGAAACCAGCTTCACGCCGAAGATCGAATGAGGTGTTTTGCCTCATTAACTTCGAAGCGCGAATCAAGAACATTCATTTTTCGTTCAGGGTTCCGAATCTAGGTTCCGTCCACGCCGCGCCGCGGCCAAGGAAACGGGAGAGAATATGAAATACCTTTTCGCAGCAGTTTTGGTCGCCAGTTCGTTCGCGAGCTTCAGCGCGGCGAATGCCGCGGGCGGATGCGGCCCCGGCTGGCATCGCGGTCCCTATGGCGGCTGCCAGCCCAATCGCGGCCGCGTTGTGGTGGTCAATCCGGCCCCGGTCGTCGTTGTGCGGCCCCCGGTGGTGGTGCGGCCCGTCGGACGCGGCTGCCCCTACGGCTTCGTCTGGGCCTATGGCCGCTGCCGCCCGGTCTGAGCGCAGCTTCGTCTCATGCGAAAAAGCCTCGCTCACGCGGGGCTTTTTTTTGTGCGTCGCGTAATCGCGGCACATACCCTGCGCAGAGCTATTTCTGTTTCTGCCGCCCCAAAAACTCCTGGGCCTGCTTCTGCATTTTCTGCATCAGCGCTTCGGCCTTGGCATCGTCGTCGTCATCGTCCTTGCTGTCGGCCTCGGCCTTGCTGCCGGGGGGTGGCGCCGACGGATCCGGGCAGTTGAGCGAGGCGCCCTTGACGCGCGAATAGAGATGGCCTTCGGCGGCGGTCTCGGTGCACATCACAAAGTCCCTGACGCCGACCGGCACCGGCTTGACGCAAACCACCGTGGCAATGCCGTTCGGAATCGCCATGTCGCAATTGACCTCGCAGGCCATGACTTTGGAATAGGGATTGGTGGCGGTCACCGTGACCGTTTTCCTGTCCGCGCTGAGCGTGCAGGTGGCGACGTCAGCCGCATATGCCGGAGCAGCGACAACGAGCATCGTTACCGCGCCGATCAATCTGTTCATGAAGGCCCCTTCCCTGTCGCCGATGCCGTTGGTCGCGGCGAGACGGAAGCGGGTTCGATCGAAATGACGGCAGAAAACTACGCCGTCACCTCCTCCGCCAGCACCAGCAACTCGCGCGTCCGCGTCACATCGGGCCAAATGTGGCGGGCTTGCCGATCCACACGCAACTGTCACATGCTCCGTGATATCAAGGCCGCGCGCAATGCGTCATCGGAGACGCAATTGCGTCTCCGGAGGTACCGCTCATGCCGACCCGCCATCGCTCCACCTTGTTGTCCGCGTTCTGGCTCCTGACCGCCATTCTCCCCGCCGCGGCGCAAGAAATCGCACTGCCGCGCGAGGCGCAGATCGGGCCGCGGCCGTTCTATCTGGTCGACAAGATGAAGGACGGGCCGCTGAAGCAGCAGCTCAGCCAGTGCACCGGGCCGTTCCACAAGACCGGTTTCTCGGTCGGCCATCGCGGCGCGGCGCTGCAGTTTCCCGAGCACAGCCGGGAGGCCTATATGGCCGCCGCCCGCATGGGCGCCGGCGTGATCGAATGCGATGTCACGTTCACAAAGGACCGCCAGCTGGTGTGCCGGCATTCGCAATGCGACCTGCACACCACCACCAACATCCTGTCGGTGCCGGCGCTTGCCTCGAAGTGCTCGCAGCCGTTCGGGCCGGCCGATCCCACCACCGGCAAAAAGGCGTCGGCAAAGTGCTGCACCAGCGACATCACGCTGGCCGAATTCAAGACCCTGACGGCGAAGATGGACGGCTTTAACCCGGACGCCAGGACGCCGGAAGAATTCCAGAACGGCACACCGCGCTGGCGCACCGATCTCTACTCCAACCCCGGCACGCTGATGACCCATGACGAGAGCATCGCGCTGATCAAGAGCCTCGGCGCCAAATTCACGCCCGAACTGAAAGCCGCCGAGGTGCCGATGCCGTTCGACGGCGACTACACCCAGGAAAAATACGCCACGCAGATGCTGCAGGCCTACAAGACATCGGGCGTTCCCGCCTCCGACGTGTTTGCCCAAAGCTTCAGCCTGGCCGACATCCTGTACTGGGTGAAGACCGAGCCGGCGTTCGCCGAACAGGCAGTGTATCTCGAGGACCGCTACGAGAAGCGCGGCCTCGATCCCGCAAAGCCCGAGACCTGGAAGCCGTCGATGACGGAGTTGAAGGCGCAGGGCGTGAAAATCCTGGGACCGCCGATCTACGCGATGCTGGCGCTGAACGCCGAAGGCAAGATCGTGCCGTCCGAATACGCCAAGGCCGCGAAGGCCGCCGGCCTCGATCTGATCGGCTGGTCGCTGGAACGCGACGGCCCGCTCAACAAGGGTGGCGGCTTCTATCACTCCACGGTCAAGGCCGCGATCGATCGTGACGGCGATACGCTGACGGTACTCGACGTGCTCGCCAAGCAGGTCGGCGTCCGCGCCATGTTCTCGGACTGGCCGGCGACCACGACGTTTTATGCGAGCTGCATGGGGATGAAGTGAGTTTCGTAGGGTGGGTTAGCGTAGCGTAACCCACCGCGGTCAAACCGCGTATTCAAGAACTTGGGGGTTACGGCTTCCGGTTTCGCTCTCCGAGCTACGGCGGACAAGTCGCGTAACCCACCCTGCGCGCCAGCCTCAACCGCAAGATGCCTGCCCCGAGTTCGACCCTTCACCGCCATCAGTCGGCCTCTAACCGGCCCGAATTGATTTTGATGCTGTGAAGCGTCGTCGATCCCCGGCTCGGGGGGACCGATCGGCTTTTGTTCACGCCTCGGGGAAGCGGCCATGAAGCAGAACATCATGTTGCTGGCAATGACGTTGTTGTTTGCGATTGGCGTCACCCTTTCGATGACCGCCGAACCATCCCGGCCCATGCCCACGACGACAGAGCCCGCAACTGCGGTGGAGAAGACACAACCCATCGTCACGGCGAGCGTGACGCCGGCTCTGCCGGAGGTGCCGGTCGCGATGCTCGATGACGTGCCGCCGAGACCGACCATTGGATCCCAGGCGCTTGCTCGCTGGATCGTCGAACCCGGCGCATCGCCGGCGACGCGCGCCACCGAGACGACGGTCCCCTTGCCGCCTGCTCCCGCAACGACCACGACCGCTGCCGGCCAACCCTGGCAAGACTCCAAAGCAGGCATCAAGCCGCTGGAAGGCGACGCTCGGCCGTCCAAACAGCCCAAAGGCAGCAGCGCGGAACTGCCCGGCAAGCGTTTGAAGGCAACGGCCAACGCCAGGGCATGTGGATCGGCGCCCCGACGTTTTGCCGATCTCTTGCAACGATTGAAACTCGCGCCGCGCTGCGCCGCCCGGCGATCAGCCGCGTAAGTCTCGACGTCCAGCGATGCTGCCGGCTACGGCCCGACCGCGTTCTATCCCCTACAGGGCGCAGTGCTGCCCTTCGCACCGACCGAAGCCGCGCGGAAAGACGCCAACGACGTGGGTTAACCGAAGGCGTAACCCACCACAGTCTCAATGCATGACCGGTTCGTCGGTCGGTTACGGCTTCGCCAAACCCACCTTACTTGCTATGGTCGCCCCACAAAGACCCAGGTTCATCGCGCGCATGGCACGCAAGCTCCCTCCTATTCATCCCGGCGAAATCCTCCGCGAGGAATTTCTGCTGCCAATGGAGTTGACACCTTACGCCGTGGCGCAGGCCTGCGGTGTGCCGCGCACCCGCATCGAGCGCCTTGCGCGCGAGGAGACGCCGATCACCGCCGACACCGCGCTGCGGCTGGGAAAGTATTTCGGAACCACGCCGTCTTTCTGGATGAACTTACAGACGCGATACGATCTCGAAGTAGCGGAAGATGCGACCGCCGCCGATATTAAGCGCATCAAGCCGATGAAGCGGAGGGCTGCGTAAGACACTGAGAACAGATCGTAGGGGGATCTGCGTGGCGTAACCTACCCTACGCGCTCACAATTTCGAAGGTCGATCTGTCGTTCTCATTGACGATGGCTATTCTGCTTCCATTGTCGAACAGGAACTCAACCCCGCCGCGAATGGTATCGGCTTCCATCGAATAGCTTTCGAGGCGATGCCCGATAATGCCCGCGATAACACCTACATCGAACTGCGGGTATTCAAAGTCGTCGAAACCCGGATCCAGGGAGGGAAGGCCGTCCGACCGTCGCCAAATGATGACGCCGTAATCGATTATGAGTCTGCGCCACTCACCGCCGAAGCAAAGATGAGCGACGCTGGCATTTGAGATGAGTTCGCCCTTATACACGAACCCATCACAAATGAACGCATCGCACCGGCATCCTGCCAATTCTGGCGCGCTACCGACGATCTCCAACATCGTCTCCGCCCCGAACAAAGGCCAAACCGCGTACCGAGACATTGATGGGTTACGGCTTCGCCTGACCCACCCTACGAAGTAGGAACGTCGAAAAATCTACAACGGCAAATTGTCGTGCTTCTTCATCGGCATCTCCACCTTCTTGTCCTTCAGCATCGCCAGCGCCCGCGCGATCCGCTTCCGGGTCGAATGCGGCATGATGACGTCGTCGAGATAGCCGCGCTCGGCGGCGATGAACGGTGACAGGAAGCGGTCTTCATATTCCTTGGTCCGCGCGGCGATCTTGTCGGCGTCGCCGATGTCGCCGCGGAAGATGATTTCCACCGCGCCCTTGGCGCCCATCACGGCGATCTGCGCGGTCGGCCAGGCGTAGTTCATGTCGGCGCCGATTTCCTTGGACGCCATCACGTCGAAGGCGCCGCCATAGGCCTTGCGGGTGATGACGGTGATCAGCGGCACGGTGGCTTGCGAAAACGCGAACAGCAGCTTGGCGCCGTGCTTGATCAGGCCGCCATATTCCTGGGCGGTGCCCGGCAGGAAGCCCGGCACGTCGACAAAGGTCACGATCGGGATGTTGAAGGCGTCGCAGAAACGAACGAAGCGCGCCGCCTTGCGCGAGGCGTCGCTGTCCAGCACGCCGGCCAGCACCATCGGCTGGTTGGCGACGAAGCCCACGGTGCGGCCGGCGATGCGGCCGAAGCCGGTGACGATGTTCCT
>JAIEPP010000520.1 GCA_019748335.1 Xanthobacteraceae bacterium | reverse complement strand
GTCGCGCGAGGTTATCGGCCCCAGCCTGTTTGGTACATTCATTATTGCCGTCGTCTACCTGCCAATCCTGACGCTCACCGGCGTCGAGGGAAAAATGTTCACGCCGATGGCCTTGACGGTGCTGATGGCACTGACGGGTGCCGCCATCCTGTCGCTGACCTTTGTCCCGGCCGCGGTGGCGCTGTTGGTCACCGGCAAAGTATCCGAACATGAGAATTTCTTCATGCGAGGTGCGCGCCGGATCTATGCGCCACTGCTCGCCGCTTCGATCCGCAACAGGTTCGGCGTTGCGGTGATCGCGGTCCTGCTGATCACCGTTTGCGGTATCGCCGCCAGCCGCATGGGTGGCGAATTCATTCCCAGTCTTGATGAAGGTGATGTGTCGATGGAGGTCGTGCGCATTCCGGGGACGAGCCTGACGCAGTCGGTAGAAATGCAGGCAATGCTTGAGAAGCGGCTGCTCAAAATACCCGAAGTCAAGGAAGCGTTCGGGCGGACGGGTACGGCGGAAGTTGCCACCGATCTGATGCCGCCGTCGGCATCCGACGCCTACGTGATGTTGAAGCCACGGCGGGAATGGCCCGATCCCGACAAGTCGAAGGCCGCCGTTGTTTCGGATATCCAGGAAGCGTCCGAAGATGTTCCCGGAAGCGTCTATGGGATTTCGCAACCGATCCAACTGCGTATGAACGAATTGATATCGGGCGTTCGCAGCGACGTTGCCGTCAAGATCTTCGGAGACGATCTGGATGTGCTGGTTCAGGAAGCGGCACGCGTGCAAGCGGTGTTGCAGAACGTGCGGGGCGCCGCGGATGTCAAATCCGAACAAGTCTCCGGATTGCCGGTGCTCACCGTCAAGCTGAACCGCCAGACCCTGTCGCGCTATGGGATCAGCGTTGGCGATGTTCAAAACCTCGTGGAAATCGCGGTTGGCGGTAAGGGCGCAGGCCGAGTGTTCGAAGGCGATCGCCGCTTCGACATCGTCGTCAGACTTCCCGAGCACCTGCGCATGGATGTCCAGTCGATCAAGTCGTTGCCGATTCCGCTGCCGCCGGTCGAGAATCAGGCCAAGGCAACGCCGGCCTTGTGGGGCAATTCTCCGCTTGGCCAAATCCGGTATGTACCTCTGTCGGAAGTTGCCCAAATTGATCTGGCGCCCGGCCCCAATCAGATCAGCCGCGAAGACGGCAAACGGCGGATCGTCGTGACCGCGAACGTCAGGGGACGCGATCTCGGGTCGTTCGTCACCGACGCTCAAAACCAGGTCATGGAGAAAGTTAAGCTGCCAGCCGGCTATTGGATCGGGTGGGGCGGCCAGTTCGAACAACTGGTCTCGGCGACGCAGCGGCTGACGATTGTCGTGCCGATCGCGCTGTTTTTGATTTTCCTGCTGCTCTTCATCAGCCTGGGGTCGATGCCCGATGCCCTGCTGGTGTTCAGCGGTGTGCCGCTTGCGCTGACCGGAGGCGTTGCGGCGCTGCTGCTGCGGGGCATCCCGCTCTCCATCAGTGCCGGCATCGGCTTCATCGCTCTTTCCGGAGTGGCGGTGCTCAACGGCCTTGTCATCATCACTTTCATCGAAAAACTTCGCCGGGAAGGACGTGCGCTGATCGATGCCGTACAGGAAGGCTCGCTCACGCGCCTGCGGCCGGTCCTGATGACCGCGCTCGTTGCATCGCTGGGATTCGTCCCGATGGCGATAGCCACCGGCGCCGGTGCGGAAGTGCAGCGACCGTTGGCGACCGTCGTTATCGGCGGAATCATCTCCTCGACCATCCTCACCTTGCTAGTGCTGCCAGCCCTATACGTCCTGTTCAGGCGGGAGGTAGTCCCGGCGAACGGCGAACCGAAACCATCCGCCATCGAAGGAGTAACGTCATGAAATACGCGCTGATATTGATCGCCACTATTTTGTTCGCGGCGCCGATTTCCGCCGAGGAATACGAAAAAGGCCCCAACGGCGGCCTGATGCTCGATGTGGCTGGTATCGATGCCGAACTCATGACCGCCGGAAATACGGTGACCATCAACGTATTCGTGCCAAACGCACCAACGCCGGTTTCCACCAAAGGCTACACCGCTGCGGTCCTCATCACGGGCGGCAGCGGACGGGAGACCGTTGCGCTGACGCCCCAGGGCGAGAATTCGTTGAAGGGCGACGCCAAGAATCCGATAGCGGCGGGAGCTACCATCACCCTCACCATCAAGACCGCCGAGGGAAAATCAGGTCAGGTGAAATTCAAGAAGTGAGGGACGACGGCGGAATGGAGGACGATCGTCGAACAACGTTCGATCGCCGGGGCCGCCTAGTTGCGGGACTGCCCGGTATGCACGCACGCCATCTGCACACTGGCCGTCTGTTCTCCGTCATGGCGCTATCGTTGGCTGCCGCCTTTGCGGCCGACGCATCGCGCGATCTCCGAGCGGAGGCGCCGAAGGCGACAATCGTCGGCCTGGGTGCCACCACATGCCAGCGGTTCAACGAAGACGTGCGGTCCAATCCATTGCTCAGGAGAGACTATCTGGCCTGGGCCCAAGGGTTCATGAGCGGAATCCTGTCGAGCAGACCGCCGGGTGTGGACGAGGGGCTCGACCTCGCTCCGGCGACGTTCGACCTCGTCAGCCAACTGCAATTTCTGGAAGACCAATGCGCGCGAAACGTCTCGCTGGATTTTTCGGACGCCGTAGCAGCCCTCTACAAGCGGCTGCGCCAGGAGGGTAAGACGTGAAACTAAAAAAATACATTGAGCATCGCCCGCCGCGGTCAAGGAATCGATCATGAGCGGCACCTCACAGATTGCGAAGGTACGCTTCCACGTGGAAAGGATGGACTGCGCCTCCTGCGCCACGAAGATCGAAAATGCAGACAAAAGAAGGTGGGTCTTGAAAAGACTTCCGGTAGCTCCGATGGTCGCAGCTTTTCTGTTTTCCCTGCTGCCAAGCGGGCAAGCGCTGGCCCGAGGCAGCATGGCCACGGAAAGACCGTGGGCATCCGAGCACATCGAGGGGCTCCCGGCCGACATACGACGGGCAGTTGTTGCGCGCGAGCGAGCGTGCGGCAACGCGGCGGCCGCGGCCCATTACTTCTCGGTGTCGATTGAGGCAGGAGGCCAGCGCTTCGTATCGCTGCACTTCGAGGAATTCGTTTGCGCGAACCGGGGGGCGGTCTGCAATGCGGCCGGCTGTCTCCACGAAGTCTATCTTGAATCCGGCGGACGGCACCGGCTCGTCTTCAGCGCGCGGGCGCGGGACGTGAGATTGTCCAAAGATGGCGGCGTCGCCGGCATCGAAGTGAACTATGGCGCGTCGAGCCAATTCTTCAGGTGGAACGGCACGCGTTTTGTACCCGGGTTGGCCACATCACGATCCCGATAGAATCGAAGCCTTGATGGCAAAGGAAATCGTTTGAATGTCTAACGCAGGGAAGGGCGACGATGTAGCCGCTGCAGGCCATCGGGATGCCGGTCATGATCAAGGCCACGAGCATGGTCACCACCACGATCGTCAGCATGATGCCGCCGCTGATCATCATGGTCATGGTGGCGGCGGTCACGTACACGCTCCGGCGAGTTTCGGCAAAGCGTTCGCCATTGGCATCGCGCTCAACACCGCGCTGGTAATGGCCGAAGCCGTGTACGGCTACCTGGGCAACTCAACGGCGCTCATGGCTGACGCCGGACACAATCTCAGCGACGTGTTCGGTCTGTTGGTTGCATGGGGCGCCTCCGTGGTCTCGAAGCGCCCCCCGAGCGGCCGATTTACATACGGGCTTCGGGGATCTTCGATCCTGGCAGCACTCGCGAACGCGGTTTTCCTTCTGGTCGCGACCGGCGCAATCGGGTGGGAATCCATCCAGCGCTTCTCGAATCCCGAGCCCGTCGCCGGCATAACCGTCATGGTGGTGGCGGCGATAGGCATTTTCGTTAATGGCGCCACGGCGCTGCTGTTCGCGGCTGGAAGAAAAGGCGACCTCAACGTCCGGGGCGCCTTCCTGCACATGGCGGGAGATGCCGCCGTGTCGGCCGGTGTAGTGGTCTCAGCGGCCCTCATCCTCTGGACTGGCCGGCTGTGGCTCGATCCGGCCATGAGCTTGGTCATCTGCGCCGTCATCCTATGGAGCACATGGGGCTTGCTGCGGAGTTCCGTCGATATGTCGCTGAGTGCGGTACCGGAAGGCGTTCATCTCTCAAAGGTGCGCGGCTTCCTGTTGGACCGACCGGGGGTGACACAGATCCATGATCTGCACATTTGGCCGATCAGTACGACCGAGACTGCCATGACTTGTCATCTGGTGATGCCGGGCGGACACCCCGGTGACGACTTCCTTATGGAGTGCTGCCAGATGTTGAAGAAGTCCTACAAGATCGGCCACGCGACGCTGCAGATCGAGGTAAATGAGGACAATGAGTGCGCGTTGGCGCCGGATAGCGTGGTTTGAGCAATTGCCGCCGCAAAAGGACGAGCATGTGGGCTGGCAACCACCATTCTGATGAAGAGAAATTCTGTAACGATCTCAATGAGCTAAAAAATCCGAAAATGTCCGAACGACCTTAGAAAACACACCCTGGCCGTTGTCTCAAACGGCTACCATCAACGAATGTCGGTATCGGTGGTTGCGCCTCCCGACAACCACTTTCAACGTAACTTACTGACCATCCATGTCTAACCGCATGGGCGGATTGCGTTTTTCTGGGAAACGGGGGCGATCGTTGGGTAGGCTTGGCTAGGTTCGGCGTTACCAAGTCCAACCTAGGATGCGGTGTGCATATCGTTTGGTCTCACGGCGCACGCATCCACAGACATCATGTTCTTCAGGCGTTGTGAAGATGACGGGACATTGCCTACGGAGCGCGCTGCCGGCTTCAGCGTGGGGTCGCAAGCGAGAAACGTGCGGAGCGTTTGCACGATGACGGCCCGTCTCTACGGCTTACGGTCGCGAGATACGTCCGAACGCAACGCTGGTGGAGACGCCGAGCAAAGCCCAGAACAGCAGGCTAGTGAGCGTTACCACCACGATGAACCTGTGCGACAGCGCGGCAGGAACCTCGCTGTGCGATTCCGGCGCCAGCGGTGCGCCGATCAGATGCGGCAGCGCGATCAAACCGAGGCCAACAACCGCGGCCCAGGCGGCGGGGCGGAAGGCCAACAGGCAAAGCCCGCCGGCGGTTGCGGCCGCGGTCGCTATCCACCAGGTCTGCCGCGCCGTCAGTTCGGCCACCGGCATGCCCGGCAGTTCCGGCGGCAGGCCGAGGCCGGGCGCTGCTGTGAACACCACAAAGCCGGCGAGCCCCCACAGCAAGCCTTCCCGCCACGCCACCTGCCGGCCCCGGATCGCATAGATCCCGGAGAGCAGCAGGGCAAAGCCGATTGCGGTCAGGATATTGGCGGCGACCGTGAAGGCGTTGCGCCGCAAACCTTCCTCAGGCTCCCATTCGCTCTCGTGACTATGGGCCTTGGTTTGATCGCTGGCGGCAGCGCCGTGGTCATGTCCCGCCGGCGGTGTCCCGGCGGCCTTGCGTTCGTAGACCTCGCTCTGCTGGATCAGCGGCACGGTACCGAAGAATTGGGCAATCGAAATCACCACGCCGACGATCAAGCCGGCAAGGGCGGCAGAGAATACGATAGACCTGAAGACCGGCATTGGTCAGTGGCAGGGAAACGCGTTGGCGTGGCGAACATCGTGCGCCGCGTTGTGGACCGCGCTGATATGCGAGAAGCCGACCACACCGACAATGAAAAGGCCGAGCGCCATCGCCAGTACGGCTTGCGCAATCACGTTCGTGTCGACGGCGGTAGCGGGCAGATGGGCGGTCTGGGATTGTTGCATGTCTATCCTCGGCGAAGGCGTTCATTTTAACCCAGAAGGGCTGACAGCGCGACCCTAATTTTTCAATTGTCGGCTGACATCCCGGCTGGTCAGGTGAAAATTCGCGTTCATGGCCGCGTTTGAGCCCAGCAATTTTGCGCGGGCCGCGGCCTGAAATGCCCCTTGATGGGCGTTGAAGAATTCAACGCATTCGCGTGGCGACGGCGCTGTCCGCAACAGGGTGCGGAACGCGCGACGATGCACCATGCAGAGGCCGGCGTGCTCGCCCGGCTGAAAGGCCAGTGCGTCGATATCATCGCGCCAAATCGGTGGTTTGCTGGGTGGCATCAACTGTTCTTCGGTGTGGCCCCGCGGCAACTGCCGCCGCCTGCTTTCTAACAAGGAAGGGAATTCCGGATCGAATCGGTTTCTGCGATTGACTCTCAATAGGGTCCGATGCCACGTTTGTGATCGGTAGTGCCCGAAGGGGCTAACCAAGGGAATGCGGTGCGCACATGTTGATGTGCAAATCCGCGGCTGCCCCCGCAACTGTAAGCGGATAGCCGACGACCATAAATACCACTGGAGACTGACGGTCTCTGGGAAGGTGGTCCGAGGCGACAACCCGCGAGCCAGGAAACCTGCTGCCGGTCATGGTCATGCGCGAACGCGTCGGGCGGGGTGCTCCGATGTCGCAGGAGTAGCCAGTACATCTGCCGCTTGGGGCGAGGGCAGAATGTGATGGCAACCGCGCTGACGGGTAAGTGCTTCGCCGTCGAGCGGTAACGTGTCGAATTCTAGCAGTCATGGTCATCGCGCACCGCGGGTTGCGTGCGTGCGTCTTCATTTCAATCGAGGCTTCGGCAATCAAGGCCACGGTGTCGCGCTCAAGCGCTGGTTACGCGCGTCCGTCGCGCCGCTCGGCTTTGTTGCCCTCATTGCTTCCAGCACCGCGGTTCCAGCGATGGCGCAGGGCGCTCCGCAGGCGGAGAAGCCGGGCAGTCTCGGGCCTATCGTCATCTCACCGCCACAGCGCAAGCCGGCGCGCAGGGCCGACTCGGGAGCGCAACGCAGTGGAACCGGCGCGCGCGTCGCAGGCCGCGCCCGCATGCGGACTGTCGGCGCTGTGCCAGCGCCAGCCTCAGGCCGGGGCGAGGTTTATCAGACCCCTCTTAACAGCAACGTTGTTGCCGAAAGTGCTTCCCGGCTGGGGCTCACGGTGCGCGAGATTCCTGCGTCGGTCGACGTGATCGACAAGCAGACGATACAAGATCGCGGTCTCCACACCACCACGGATGTGGCGCAGGCTGCGGTCGGCGTGACCGCCGGCGACTCGCCGGGGGCGCCGGCGTCGTTCTCGATGCGCGGCTTTACCGGCACCCAGATCAACACGCTCTACAACGGCATCAAGGTTGGTCCTGCGGAAATGACCAATCGCATCATGGATACGGCCAATCTCGATCGGGTGGAGATACTCAAGGGCCCGTCGTCACTGCTCTCCGGAGAGGGGGCGACGGGCGGCGCGATCAATTACGTCAACAAGATGCCGCATACCGGGCCGATCACGAATGACGCCTTTGTCGGGTTCGATTCATTCAGGGGCTATCGGGCCGGTTACGGATCGGGCGGCAGCACCCTGATCGACGGGCTGGACTATCGTTTCGACGTCAGTCACGCCAACGACAAGAGTTTCATCGACGATACCTATTCCAGGCTCACAAACGTTTCGGGCCAGCTCAATTACAAGGTCACCGACAGCTTCAAGATCTGGGGAGCGGTCGAATACAAGCAGGACAAGGATCGATTCTACTGGGGCACGCCGCTGGTGCCCGCCAACGCGCCCGGGATCATTCCGACCACCGGCATCGTCTCAGGCACCTGGTCCAACTACTATCTCAACGGCCGCACCGGCACGCCTAACCCCGTCACGATCGACGCCCGTACCCTGTCGACGACCTACAACGTGCTCGACAATCACAGTGGCGCGAACGAGCTGTGGCTGCGCAGCGGCTTCCAGTGGGACATCAGCAACAACGTCCAGCTCAGGAGCCAGGTGTACGCCTACAACGCGCAACGCCACTGGTTCAACAACGAGATCAATTCATTCATCGACGATCCGGCAAGCGCGAACTTCGGGCAGGTCTATCGCGAGCGTCTTTCGGTCGATCACGACCAAAAACTCTACGGCAACGTCACCGATCTCACGGTTAACACCAATTTAGGCGGATTCGACAATCGCTTTGTGGCGACAGTTGCGGCCAGCAGCCTGCAGTTCAATGTCGTTCAGGATGACTTCTTCAACAATGACATCGTCAATCTGGTGAATCCGGAACGCGGCCTTTACGGCATGCAGCAGACCAAGAATTTCTTTACGCACGTCGACAATGTTTCGCTGTCGCTCGAGGACCGCATCAAGCTGACGTCGAATTTTGCCCTGATCGGCGGCATCCGCGTTGAAGAAATCAAGCTGGCCCGCACCGCGTTCGACGTGGACGGTAACCTTCGAAGTGCTGCCGGCTATCCGTTCACCACGACCTTCCAACCCGTCACGGGTCGCGTGGGCTACACCTGGGAAGCGGTGCCGGGACTGACCTTCTACAGCCAGTACGCCACTGCTGCCGATCCCACGGTGGCCAACATCTTCAATCTTCGGCCGACGACGCCGTTGCTGCTGACGACATCGCGGATCTACGAGACCGGCCTGAAAGTGCTTTCTTCGGACAAGAGGGCGGAGTTCACGGTCGCGGCGTTCGATATCGAGCGCAAGAATGTCTATGTTCCCGAAAGCGGCATTCTGTTCAACGTCGCGGGAAAAATTGCCGCGCAGGGCTTTGAAGTCGCCGGAGCGGTAAATCCGTTTGGCGGATTGAAGGTCTGGGGTAATGCGGCCATCGTGCGGTCGCGGTTTGTCAATTTCGACTACATCGACGGCAACGGGGTCGCTCAATCCTACTCAGGCATGACGCCGCCGAATGTACCGAGCTTTGTCGCCAATGCCGGCGCGTCCTATCGCTTTGAAACCGCGTGGCCGGTCGAAATCGGCGCATCCGCCCGCCACGTCGGCGACCGCTTCAACTATCAGGATAATTTCGTCACCATGAACGCCTACACGCTTTACGACGCTTATGCATTCGTCGACATCCCGAAATCAGTATTCAACGGCGTCAGTCAAACCCGGGTCTCGTTCCGCGTGAAGAACCTGACCGACAAGCGTTACGCCCAGTGGGGTGATCCCGGGTACACCGACCAGGTGATCCTCGGCGCGCCGCGCAGCTACGAATTAGCGGCTTCGTTCAAATGGTAACGCATGCGGGCACGCGGGAGTGCAATATCATTCATCGGTCTTTCAAGCGCTGGCTGCGTTCATCGGTCGCGCCGCTCGGCCTTGTTGTTCTGCTTGGATCGGGCGCCGCGGCGCCTGTCATGGCGCAAGGCGCGCCGCAGGCAGAGAAAAAGCCTGAAAGTCTCGGGCCTATCGTCATCTCGCCGCCACAGCGCAAGCCGGTGCGTCGAACCGCATCCGGAGCACAGCGGAGCCGTACCGCCGGACGTGCTGCGGGCCGGGCCCGTACGCAGACCGTGGCGCCTGCGCCAGGACCGGCTTCAGGTGGAGCGGTTGTCCATTCGCCGCTCAATT
>JAIEPP010000273.1 GCA_019748335.1 Xanthobacteraceae bacterium | reverse complement strand
CCTGCGACAGGGGGTCGCGTCCCCATCCATCCGCCTACATTAAGGATTCGCTAAAGGTTTCCGCCCGCTGTGGCCGAAATGTCATAAAGCGATATTGCCCCGAGGCAGGCTGGTTGAGCTCGAGAGTAAAGACCTTGCGATTCGTGCCCTCGGTGTAGCCTGCCCCGCCTAAGGAATACGAGTTGGGCCAGCGCTCGCTGATCGATTTGCTCAACGAATCTATTCGGGCCAGCGACAGCGCGGGAATGGCCAGGTCGATCTCCACGTTACGAATATCATCCGGCACGTCGATGGCGACCAGCAACAACGCATCGCCTGGCTCGATCGCATCGGCTGACGTCGGATCGGGGATGGTTTCGTTGTTGACAAGCAGCCGTTCGACATGCCCGGCAAGCGCTTCACGCGCTTTGGCCAGCACATGATCCAGGGTCCAGGCCTGCACCGCGAATTCGGGAAAGTCCGGCACGGACGCCGTGTATCCCGAATCGGCGTTGCCTCTCACCACCGAAATGAAAGTCGCCATCCGCAACTCGCTTCCCCTGGGGGCGATGATCAAACGTCGCATGAACCAGGCTTTACTTTATGATCTTGCGAGGTCGCATCAATCCGCGGTCGCCGTGCCTCGGCAGCCCGCTCAAACTCCCAGGCCAGCTCCAGCCGATCGGGACTGGTCGTAGTCATAATCTTTCCCCATGGCGCAGCAAAGGCCTTCTTGCAATCGTCGAGACTGTCAGCACTTCCTTGCGCCCACGCCGGCCTTGCGCCCACGCCGGCATCGCCATGGGAATGGTGATGGACCGGTCCCAGGTAACGCCAAGCCGCCGAATGCGTCCGATATTGTGCCCTTCGTAGTGAAGAAGGAAATCGTCCTTAACGCCGGGCCAGGCCGGACTGGCATTGAGTGAAATGGTTTTAGCCATGGGGACACCGGGAACTGGAAAAAGCAGGCAATCGCATAGCCGCGCCTCCGAATGCAGTCTCGATTGTTCGGGAAGTGACCCCTTCGGCGGCTGCAGAAGGTTTTTCTCAGACCGGGAAATTCCGTCATCCGCTCCGGCACACCAGATCGATCTCGACCAGCGCGTCATAGGCGAGCCCGGTAACGCCGACGCAGGTTCGCGCCGGCAACCGGTCCGGCGGAAAGTAGCTGCGGTAGGCTTCGTTCATCGCGGCGTAGTCGCGCTTGAATTCGGTCAGGTAGATCCGCGTCATCACGACGTGCTCGAAGCCAAGGCCGAGGCCTGCGAGTACAAGGCGAAGATTTTCCATCACGGCTTTGGTCTGCGCGACGATGCCGTCCGGCAGCACGCCCGGGGTCGCCGGCGTATCCGGCATCTGGCCGGTGACGAAAACAAAGCCGCCGGTCTCCACCGCGTGGCTGAACGGCGCCACGGGCTTTGGCCCGCCTGCGATCATGTGAAATTTCAACGCTGGATTCCCTCTGAACTCAAACGCGCGATCACCCTCACGGCGCGTTCTCGAACAGCCGCTTGCTCAGGATCGCGTGCACGCCCCAATTGCCGTCGACCACCTGCGTGACGCCGAAATCGACCGCGGCCGACATCAGCGCAATGGCCTCGTCCTCGCTGAGGCCTTTCACGTTCATCAGGAAACGGCGCATCTTGCGAAACGCGTCCTTCATCGCAAGATCGAGCGAGGATGTCGCATAGACCTCGCTTTGGCCCTGCGCGCCGAATTCGGCGAGGTAGTTCGGATGGCTGAACCCGGTCAGCACCCAGTCGGTTTCGGTTTCGATCAGGGGATAGCTGAGATCGGCGAAGGCGTGTCCGGCGAGATTGCCTTTCTTGTGCAGGATCACCTGGAAAGTGCCGGTCATCGAACATTCGATCGCCGTACCGCTCAATTCACCGTCGCCCTGTGCGGCGTGGGGATCGCCGACCGACAGCAGCGCGCCCGGCACGGAGACCGGGAGATACACCGCCGAGCCCTTGCCGAGTCGCCAGTTGTCGAGATTGCCGCCGAAGTAGGACGGCGGCACCGAGTCGACGAAATCGGCCTCGCGCGGCGCCACCGCGATCACACCGAAATGCGGGCGCAATGGAATCCGGATGCCGTCGAGCACGGCGTGCCGGCGTTTCACGCTGCCGGGTGCGATCGGGACGCCCGGATAATCATAGGTGTTGTGAACGACGCCGAACGGATCGGTCTGCGGCTCCCAGCGATAGCTGTACAGCGCGCGGGCGTGCGGGCTGTCGCCGGAATCGAAGATCTCGTAGATCGTCACGACCTCACGCGGTTTGGGCCCGGCGAGAAACTCGCTGTAGTGATAGCCCCACCACGCCGCGACGCTCGAACCGAACACCCGGCCCTGATATGTCGAACTCCGGCTCGGGCGCGGCACGATATCGAGAATCCGCACCTCCAGCACGTCGCCGGGCTGCGCCTCCTTCACCGCGATCGGGCCGGTGCAGATATGAACGCCGAACCCCTCGCCCGCGCCGCGGCCGAACACCGAAGCGTCCATCGGGCCGGCACCGCGGCGGTCGACGTTCTTGTGATGCGCGGTCCAGCCGAACACATCCTCGGCCCCGGCGTCGCCCGCGATCATTCTTTCAGGGTCGTCGGAGGCGTGCTGGCTGAGCGTTTCGATGGTGATGGTATCGCCCGAACTGATTTCGGTCTGCGGCGTCAGCGTGCGGCTGAAATAGCCCCAATGGACCCGTCGCGCCTCCACCGCGAGATGATGGTGGGTGTGGTCGGCTTCCCTCCGGCACTCGTCCGTCTTCAGGGCCGCGAGCGCCGCGATTTTCTTGACGGCGCCCGACGCTGGATGCGCGCGCAACTGCGCCAATGCATCCTGCGGCCAGCCGCGTTGTCCCGATGCGGTGGACGGTGGCGCCGCGCGCTCGGCTTCCTGCTGGCGAAATTCGCGTGGCGGCAGGCCGAAGCGATGGCGAAAAGTTCGGCTGAAATGCGCGGAATCGCCAAAACCGTAGCGGTAGGCGATTTCCGAAATCGACTGATGCGCTTCGGCCGGATTGGACAGGTCGGCCCAGGCCCGCTGCAACCGGCGTTCGCGCACATAGTGCGTGAAGTTGTCACCGACGCCCTCGAACAGTTTTTGCAGATAGCGTTCGGAAATGCCCTCGGCCTGGGCGACGCGCGCGGGTGCCAGCTCGGGATCGTCGAGCCGGCGCTCGATGGTCTGGCAGATCCGGTGCAGAATCGCCGCCTGCGTCGCGGTGCCGCTCGCCTCCGAAGCGGGGCCGATCAATTGATGCGAAAATGTCAGCAGCAAGTCGACCAGGCTTTGCGAGATCGCGGCCCATTCGACATCAGCCAGGGTCTCCAGCGTCCGCGCCGTGGCGTCGAGCATGCGGGAGAACACGTCGGCCAAGCCACCCGGCGCGACCACGCGCGGCGCGCTCAATTTCGATTTGCCGGCGATGCGGCCGTGCAGCGCCTCCGACGTTACCGACAGCACGATGGCGCGCATGTCGCGCTGGAACACCACGCTCCAGTCGCCGGTTCTCGGCAGCAGCAGCAGATGACCGACCGGAACGATGCGGTGGCTGCCGCCTTCGCGCAGCACCACGCCGTCCTCGATCGGCAACAGCACGATCGGCAGGCCATCGCCGGAGTGCGGCAACGGCGACACCCCCTGCGATCCCGCCGAAATCCGGGTCAGCGCAACGCCGGGCGCGTTGCGATGCGACGCGGTGGAATGCCCGTCATAAAAGGCGGTGCTTGCGGCCGGCTGCAGGCCGACCGCCGCCAGCACGTCCCGCCAGGCCTCTGGGCGGTCGTCTCGGGCGTAGGATTCACTCGTGAAGGGACGAAAGCTCATCGCATCGATCCAGTTGGGATCATGCGAAGCAACCGCCGTGCCAGACGCGCGCAATTCGCCGCTGCGGGCAGCAGCGTCAAACCAGCGCAGCGGCCTGTCGCGATCGCTAAAAGTCACTGTGGTTCAATGCATTAGTCGCACCTGAAGATGTTCTTTCTGATCGTGCCGTGGACGCCCCAGTTGGCATCCACCACCTGGGTGACGCCGAAATCCGCGCCGACCGACATCAGCGAAATCGCCTCATCTTCGCTCAGCCGGTGCACGGTCATCAGGAACCGGCGCAATTTGCGGAATGCATCCCGCATCGCGCGGTCGAGGCTGGAATGGTTGGCGATCTCGAGTTGCGCGTTGGCACCGAGTTCGGCGAGGTAGTTCGGATAGGTGAAACCGTAGACCGACCAGGCCTGGTCGGTTTCGAGCATCGGGTGGGTGAGGCCCTCCAGCGTTGTCCCGGCGAGATCGCTCTTCTTGTGCAGGATGAATTCGAAATCGCCGGTCAGCGAGGTCTCGATCGCGGTGCCGCCGAGTTCGCTGTCGCCTTGGGCGGCATGGGGATCGCCGACCGAGAAATACGCGCCGGATACCGCGACCGGATAATACATCCGCGCGCCCTTCCCCACCCGCCAGTCGTCGATATTGCCGCCGGTGTAGCTCGGCGGAATCGAGCTGACGAAATCGGCTTCCGACGGCGCCAGCCCCATGGTGCCGAAATGCAGCCGCGCCGGCACCTTGACGCTGGTCAGGATGTTTTCCCGTTTGCGGATGGTCGTGTGATCGACCCGCACGCCCGGGTAATCGATGGTCGCATGGACGATGCCATCGGGATCAGTCTGCGGCGTCCAGACGTAGTTGTAGACCGCCTTGGCGAACGGCTCGCCTGCTGTGTCGAGTTCGAAGATGGTGATGACTTCGCGCGGCTTCGGCTCCTCGATCAGGTCGTGGTAGTGAAAGCCCCAGTTCGCGGCGGCGTTTGAGCCAAAACATTTTCCGGCGTGGCAGGCGTGACAGGCTGGACGCGGCCGAACGTCGAGAATGCGCACCTCCAGCACGTCGCCAGGTTCGGCGTTCTCGATCGCGACCGGTCCCGTCAGCAGGTGAACGCCGACACCTTCGCCGGAGCCGCGGATGAACGGGCCTTCGGTAGGGCCGGCGCCGCGACGCGCCACCGCCTTGTGCTCGCGGGTCCAGTGAAACACGCTTTCGGCGCCGGGATCGTTGGCGATCATCCGCTCGTAATCGTCGTTGGCGTGGTGGGTCAGCGTTTCGATGGTGGCGCGGTCTCCGGAGCGGAGCGTCAGCGCCGGCGAAACCTTCTTGCTGAAGTAACCCCAGTGAACGGTCGCCGGCGAAACCGGCAGATTGAAATGCCTCATTGAAGTGTGCCTCCTGGGGACGCGGTCGGGAATGACGAACTGGCTGCGGATGTTGCGCGCTCATCGCACCGTCTCCGGCGCCTTGTCGGCCTCCATCACGCTGAGGAAGCGCGCCGTCAGCGGGTTTTTGGGATTGGTGAGGACCTCGTGGGCCGGCCCCTCCTCCAGGATCGACCCGCCGCTGAGGAATGCGACGCGGTCGGCGACCTCGTCGGCGAAGCGGATATGATGCGTCGAAATGATC
Source organism: Xanthobacteraceae bacterium (assembly GCA_019748335.1). Taxonomy (GTDB): domain Bacteria; phylum Pseudomonadota; class Alphaproteobacteria; order Rhizobiales; family Xanthobacteraceae; genus Bradyrhizobium. The sequence goes on along the minus strand of JAIEPP010000273.1, from coordinate 3,997 downwards.
ATGGTCAGTCCGTCGTCGATCGCGAGCCGCCGGATCACCTCCAGCACCTCGTTGACGAGTTCGGGATCGAGCGCCGAGGTCGGCTCGTCCAGCAGCAACACGCTGGGGTTCGGCGCCAGCGCACGCGCGATCGCGACCCGCTGCTGCTGCCCGCCCGACAGATGCCGCGGCAGCGCGTCGGCGCGGTGGCTGAGCCCGACCCGGTCGAGCAGCTCGCGGGCCCGGCGGTCGGCATCGATTCTGGTCATGCCGTAGACCCAGCGCAGCGGACCGGCGACGTTCTCCTTCGCGGTCAGATGGCTGAACAGGTTGAACTGCTGGAACACCATGCCGACGCCGACGCTGGCGCGCTCGTTGGCGATATCGCGCGGCGACAACCGCCCGCCGTCGTCATGAAAGCCGAGCCGACGGCCGCCGACCTTTACGGTTCCGGAATCCCAGCTTTCGAGGTGATTGATGCAGCGGAGCAGCGTGCTCTTGCCGGAGCCGCTCGGTCCCAGCAGCGCCACGACCTCGCCGATGCGGACGGTGAGATCGAGCCCGTCGAGCACTGGCTGCGCCGCGTAGCTCTTGCGAAGATCCTTGACCTCGACCGCGATGTTGTTGCGGGCGATCGTCACCGCGCGTTTGGTTCGCTCCTCCCGCGTCAGCGTCGACGCCGGCGGCAGTGCGGCGACGTCGGGCGCCGGGACAGCGTCGAGCGCGGGCGCAGGACTCGCGTCAAGTTCGACGCGCCGCCACGGCAGGTAGTCGGCAAGACTGCGATCCTTCTTGGCGCGGTCGAGATCGAGCCACCATTCCAGGAACAGCTGGATCAGGCTGACCGCACTGGTCAGCAGCAGATACAGCAGGCCGGAGGCAAAGAAGATCGAGAAGAAATCGAAGGTCGAGGACGCCAGTTGCGTGCTGCGCAGCGTCAATTCCTGTACCGCGATCACGGAAGCCAGCGATGAGTTCTTCAAGGCGCTGACGGATTCGTTGCCGAACGCCGGGATCATGGTGCGGATCGCCTGCGGCGCGATCACCCGGCGCATCAGCACCGACGGCGTCATGCCCAGCGCCTGTCCGGCAGACACCTGCCCGCGATCGACGCCGAGCACGCCGGAACGCAGCATTTCGGCAATGAACGGCGCCTCGTTGCAGGCCAGCGCAAGGCCGGCAGCGGCGATGGCGGGAAGCTTGATGCCGATATGCGGCAGCGCGTCGTAGGCAAACACCATCTGCAGGATCAGCGGCGTGCCGCGAAAAATCACGGCGTAGCCTCGCGCGAATGCCGACAGCCACCAGAACCGGCTCAGCTGCATCCATGCGAGGATCAGTCCGAGGATCAGTCCGCCGCCGAGCCCCAGCGCGGTCACCTGAAGCGTGACCTCGATGCCCTCGAGCAGGTACGGCAGACTGAGATAGTGCGCGAACAACGACATCCGAATGGGACGCTACTTGACCATCAGCAGGCCCGGCTCCATCAGATTATTGGGATCAAGTCCCCACTTCTTGAGCGATGCTGCCTGGTCGCCGGACTTGTAGATTTCCATCATCGCGGCATGAACGGCTTCGCGAAACTTCGGCTTGTCCTTTGGCACGGCGATGCCGACCGAATACGGGATCGTCACCGCGATCGCCTTCTCCAGTTTGTCCGGATAGGCCTTCACGGCGTTATCGACGGTGTTGACGTCGTTGACATAGGTGTCGGCGCGGCCGGCCAGAATAGCCTGGATGCAGTTGGCGTTGTTGTCATAGAGCTGCAGCGTCGGCTCGGGCTTGCCCTCGGCCTTGCACTGGGGGATCAGCGCCTGGATCAACGGCACCTCGACATAGCCGGTATTCTCGGCTGCCGCAGCGCCACACATCGTGGTGTTGATACCCGTGATCTTCTTCGGGTTGCCCTTGGCGACCAGCACGCCGTCGAACACCTTGGAATAGGTGATGAAGTCGCCCGCCTTGGCGCGTTCCTCGGTGGCGTAGATGTCTGATATCACGATGTCGGCCTGGCCGCTCGCCAGCGTCGTCAGCAGGGCTGCGAACGTCACCGCCTTGTAGGTCAGCTTGAAGCCGAGGCACTCGCCGATCTCCTCGCCGAGATCGATGTCGAAGCCGACATATTTGCTGGGGTCTTTCGGATCGATTGCCTCATAGCCGGGGGTATGCGGGTTGATCGCATTGACCAGCGTCTTGCCTTTCCAGTCCGGATATTTCTCCTTCAGCGCCGCGCAGCCCGCAGGCAGCGCCTGGGCGCCAACCGGCGCCAGAAATCCCGCCGCGACGATCGCAACCAGAACCGCCCGACGCCACGGAAGCGACGCCCGCCGAGCTTCGCTTGAAAGCCATTTATGCATGTTGCCAGCTCCTTCGAATTTGTCATGGCGGCTGCCATGTTCCAAAACTCGAGGGAAAGGCTACGGGGGATGGGCCCCGGAAAGCTTGTCTGGGGACGTACAAAAAATTGGATTGGCGAAGCCGCGCAATTGGGCAGCCAATGCACAATATGTGATCAGAGCGGCGGCGGCGATGTCAGCCACAACCGCGTAGGCAATCGATCAGCGCGGCGAACGTCGCCGCGCCCCCTGATTTGGCCCGAAGCTACAAGAGATGAAACGATCACTCCGCCAGGAACGACGTTGTCTTGGTCCCGGAGTCATACCGCAGCCGGAGCACGTTGAACTTGCAGAGGTTGACGTTCTTCCACAGCACCGACTCGTCGTAATTGGTCCAATCGACCTTGATGTTCCAGACGCAGCCCTCGTCGTCGTTGTCGAATTCGACGTAGGTGGTCTCTTGATTCTTCAAGGTCTTGTCGAGTTCGTTGTCCCACTCGTCAACGCCGTCGTCGGGCGCGTTGAAGCCGAGAAACTTGATGGCGTAACCGGTTTCGTTGACGACCGAGACGTTGCGGCTGTCGGCGGCAAACGCGCCTCCGGTTGCGAACGAAATTCCCAGCGAAATTCCCATGGCGATCAATGCGGAAAAGATAAATTTCATATCAGACGACCTTTCAATTGCCCGGCTTCCCGGAGCAAATTCGATCTATTCGAATTCCAAGTTCCGGAATAGGTGCATTTGATTGCCGCCGTCTGTGGCAGGCTCCTTTTCGGAAAATTTCAGAGTCCAATCTGAGTATTTCAGAATCGGGAAATGATGCGGGGCTGCCGCCTGGCGGTGTCAGACCGCCAACAGGCCGGCATCCTCGCGGCTCGAACACCGCGCGCAGGTTGGGCTCAGGCTCGCCCTCGGCCGCCGAGGCTGGCGGCAGTCGCCTTGGCGTTGGGGATATCGCCGGCGCAGAGCCGGTGGACATCCGGCCCGCGGGCCTTGCGCGGCTCCGGGGTGCCCTGCTGCGCGGAGGCGGACCCAGTCGCCAGCAGCGTTAGCAGGAAACCGACCGTCGAGGCCCGGCGGACCCGGCCCAGCGGGGCCGCACTACGCGCAAATCTTGCTTTCATGACCGCGTCTCCCTTGATCGAGCCCAGCCTTGACAAGCCGGCCGCCATCACGGTGAATACGCGCATTAAATTTCGAAGAATGTGATTTTTCTCACAATTGGTCCCGTCGATGCGGGGCTAGCGTGCCCCGGGAAACCTTTCGGTAACCAAGCTTGGCCTGATCGCGCGTTCGTTAAAATGCGAACGATCCGGGCAAGCTGGAAACAAAGCTATTTTGACATCGTGAGCTCTCGAACCCGGAGAGCGCGATGAGCGAAGTTGAATTTGACCTGTTGCTGGATGCCGTGCAGACGGCAATTGCGCCCGAGCCGAAGGATGATTTCTTGGCCCAGACCCTGCCTAGCTATCAGCCGCCGCGCGCCGCCAACGACAACCGCGCCCCGTGGCCGCTGGTTCCGTTCCCTGAAGGCTGGTACGCCGCCTGCTGAGCGGACGCCCGGGATTGCTTAAATCCCGCGAAGACTGTAGCTAAGCCGCCGATGGGGCCACGTGGCGGAGTGGTTACGCAACGGTCTGCAAAACCGTGTACTCCGGTTCAATTCCGGACGTGGCCTCCA
>JAIEPP010000151.1 GCA_019748335.1 Xanthobacteraceae bacterium | reverse complement strand
CGTTGAAGGCGCCGTCGGCGGCGCACTGGTTCGGCACCGATCAGTTGGGCCGCGACATCTTCAGCCGCGTCATCGTTGCGACCCGGCTCGATACCTTCATCGCGGTGGCGTCCGTGGTGCTGGTGTTCCTGATGGGGGGGCTGGCCGGCATCGCCGCCGGCTATTTCGGCGGCTGGACCGACCGTATCGTCGGCCGCATCGCCGACACCATCATGGCGTTTCCGTTGTTCGTGCTGGCGATGGGCATTGTCGCAGCCCTCGGCAACACCGTGCAGAACATCATCATCGCGACCGCGATCGTGAATTTCCCGCTCTATGCCCGCGTCGCCCGCGCCGAGGCCAACGTTCGCCGCAACGCCGGCTTCGTGCAGGCCGCGCGGCTGTCGGGTAACGGCGAGTTCCGGATTCTGCTGGTGCATATCCTGCCCAACATCATGCCGATCATGATCGTGCAGATGTCGCTGACCATGGGCTACGCCATCCTCAACGCGGCGGGCCTGTCCTTCATCGGCCTCGGCGTCCGGCCGCCGACGGCGGAATGGGGCATCATGGTCGCGGAAGGTGCGGGCTTCATGGTGTCCGGCGAATGGTGGATCGCATTGTTCCCGGGTCTGGCGCTGATGATCGCGGTGTTCTGCTTCAACCTGCTCGGCGATGGTCTGCGCGACATCGTCGACCCGCAGCGGAGGACGTGATGACTGGTTCTGGCAGGTGTTATTTTACCTCTACGCTACTGTGCATGGGGTTGTTTTGCGTATTTTTGGATGACGCCCCGGTGTGGGGGCGTCCATGACCGCGCAACCCCTGCTCGACGTCAACGATCTCACCGTCGAATTCGCCACAAGGCGCGGCATCGTCAAGGCGGTGCAGCATGTCAACATAACCGTCGCCAAGGGCGAGACGCTCGGCATCGTCGGCGAGTCCGGTTCCGGCAAGTCGGTGACGTCATACGCCGTGATGAAGATCCTCGACCGCGCCGGCAAGATTGCCGAGGGCTCGGTGATGTTCTCCGGCATCGACGTCAAGTCCGCGACCGAAAACCAGATGCGCGATCTGCGCGGTCGCGAAATCTCGATGATCTTCCAGAACCCGCGCGCGGCGCTGAATCCGATCCGCAAGGTCGGCGACCAGATCGAGGACGTGCTGCGCCAGCACGTGCAGCAATCGACGGTGACCGATCGCGGCGAAAAGGCGATCGAGGCGCTGGAGCAGGTCAAGATCGCGCGCCCGCGCGAGCGCTATCACGCCTATCCGTTCGAACTCTCCGGCGGCATGTGCCAGCGCGTCGTGATCGCGCTGGCGCTGGCCTGCAATCCGCAGCTCCTGATCGCGGACGAGCCGACCACCGGCCTCGACGTCACCACCCAGAAGGCGGTGATGGACCTGATCGTCGAGCTGACCAAGCGCCGGAATATGTCGACCATCCTGATCACCCACGACCTCGGCCTCGCCGCCGCCTATTGCGACCGCGTCATCGTCATGGAGAAAGGTCGCGTGGTCGAGACCGCGAAGTCGTCCGACATCTTCGCCAACCCCGAACACGCCTATACCAGGAAGCTGATGCGCGCGACGCCGCGGCTTGGTGTTTCCCTGCGCGATCTGCTGCCGGTGGAAGAGGCTGCGTTGCTGCCAACGCTCGCGCCGGCACCGCCGCCGGCGGTCGATGCCAAGCCGTTGCTGCTGATCGAGAAGCTGGTCAAGGAATATCCCCGCCAGGGTGCGACCGCGACGCTCGGCAAATTGTTTGGCCGCAAGCCGCCGGTCGAGACAGAAGTGTTCCGCGCGGTCGACGGCATCAGCTTTTCCGTCGGCCATGGCGAGAGCGTCGGCCTGGTCGGCGAATCCGGCTGCGGCAAATCCACCACGTCGATGATGGTGATGCGGTTACTGGACCAGACCTCGGGCCGTATCCTGTTCGACGGCGACGAGATCGGCGGCATGCTTCCCAACAGCTTTGCGCGGTCGCCGCTGCGCAAGCGCATCCAGATGGTGTTCCAGGATCCGACCGACAGCCTCAACCCGCGTTTTACCGCGGCGCGGGCCATCGCCGATCCGATCATGCAGATGGGCGACATCAAGGGCGGTGACGCGATCCGCGCCCGCTGCGAGGAACTCGCCGGGCTGGTCGGATTGCCTACCAACCTGCTGGATCGGTTTCCGCATCAATTGTCCGGCGGACAGAAGGCCCGCGTCGGCATCGCGCGCGCGATTGCGCTGCATCCGAAACTCGTGATCCTCGATGAGCCGACCGCTGCGCTCGACGTCTCCGTACAGGCGGTGGTGCTCAACCTGCTGCAGGACCTCAAGGCGTCGATGGGCATGAGCTATTTGTTCGTGTCCCACGATTTGAATGTGGTACGTTTGTTGTGCGATCGTGTCATCGTGATGCGGTCGGGGCGGATCGTTGAGCAGGGCTCGTCCGAACAGGTCCTGGGCAATCCGCAGGACGCCTATACCAGGGAACTGCTGACGGCGATTCCGCATCCGCCGTTGCCGGTGCACTAAAGAGTTGATGGGAGCGAAATGGCTGCTGACCACCTGGACGACTATATCGATGCCGTCTCGAAGGCCCTTCGTCTACCGGTCGAGGATGCCTGGCGTCCGGCTGTGCGCGCGAATCTCGAGGTGTCGTTGAGGCTGGCCGGGCTGGTCGATGAATTTGTGCTGCCCGACGAGACCGAGCCGGCCAGTGTCTACACAGCCTGACCGCGCCATGACCGTGAACACCGACGGGATGTCCGCCGAGGCGATCGCGCAAGCCATCGCCACCCTTAAGATTTCCGCGCTTGAAGTTACCGAAGCCGCACTGGCGCGGATCGCCAAATATGATTCCGTGCTGAATTCCTTCACCGACGTCACCGCCGATCGGGCGCGGGCTTCGGCCCGCGCGATCGATGCTGCGATGGCCGCCGGCAAAGAGGTCGGCCCGCTTGCGGGCGTGCCGTTCGCGGTAAAGAACCTGTTCGACGTCAAGGGTCTCGCCACCCGCGCCGGATCGAAGATCAATCGCGACCTCAAACCCTCGCCGCGCGACGCCACGCTGATCGAGCGCATGGAAGCGGCGGGCGCCGTGCTGGTCGGCGCGCTCAATATGGGCGAATACGCCTACGACTTCACCGGCGAAAACATCCATGACGGTCCGTCGCGCAATCCGCACGATCCGACACGAATGAGCGGCGGTTCGTCGGGCGGCTCCGGCAGTTCGGTCGGCGGTGGGCTGGTGCCGATCGCGCTCGGAAGCGACACCAACGGTTCGATCCGGGTGCCGTCCTCGTTCTGCGGCATCTTTGGCTTGAAGCCGACCTATGGCCGGCTGTCGCGCGCGCGCTCGTTCCCGTTTGTGTCGAGTTTCGATCATCTCGGCCCGTTCGCGCGTAGCGTCGGCGATCTCTCGCTGGCCTATGACGCGATGCAGGGGCCGGATGCCGACGACGCGGCCTGCACGACGCGGCCGGTTGAGCCTGTGACGCCGCTGCTGGCGCAGGACATCTCGGGCCTGCGCGTTGCCGTCGCCGGCGGATATTTCCAGAAGAACGTTTTCCCGGAAGCGGTCGAGGCGGTGGCGCGTGTTGCGAAAGCGCTGAACGCCACGCGGACGGTCGAAATTCCTGAGGCCGCCCGCGCCCGCGCCGCGGCCTATGTCATCTCCACCACCGAAGGCGCCTCGCTGCATCTCGACCGTCTGCGCCAGCGTCCGAACGATTTCGATCCCGCGGTGCGCGATCGCCTGATCGCGGGCGCGATGGTGCCGGCGCCTTTGGTCGATCGCGCGCAGAAGTTTCGCCGCTGGTATCGCGCCCAGGTGCTGGAGCTGTTCAGGACGGTGGACGTCATCATCGCGCCCGCTACGCCCTGCATCGCGCCCAAACTCGGCCAGGTGACGTTCATGCTCGACGGCGTCGAGCTGCCGGTGCGCGCCAATATCGGCGTCCACACCCAGCCGATTTCGTTCATAGGGCTGCCCGTGGTCGCGGTGCCGGTGCCGTTGGAGCCGATGCCGATCGGGGTCCAGATCATCGCGGCGCCCTGGCGTGAGGATATCGCGCTGCGTGTTGCGCATGCGCTGGAGAAAATGGGCGTTGCCGCCGCTCCCCAGCCTAGAGGAATTTAGCGATGGATATCGATGTTCCCGACGTGCTGGCTGAAGTCACCGCGCAATTCGCGCGCTATGAGACGGCGCTGGTGTCGAATGATGTCGCCGTGCTCGACGAATTGTTCCGTGGCGATTCCCGGACGCTGCGTTACGGCATTGCCGAAAATCTCTACGGCTATGACGCGATCACGGCGTTCCGCTCCGCGCGCTCGCCGGTTGGATTGATGCGCCGGACGGACAAGACCGTGATCACGAGCTATGGCCGCGATACGGCGGTGGCCTCGACGTTGTTTTACCGAGACAGTGCGCCGGGCAGGGTCGGACGCCAGATGCAGACCTGGGTTCGCTTTCCGGAGGGCTGGAGAATCGTCGCCGCCCATGTCAGCATCATCAATGAACCGGGATCGTCGACATGAGTCTTGATGATCTTCCGACGCGCGTGCCTCCAGCCTCCGGCGGCGAGCCCGAGGCGGCGGTGCGGCGCGTCGACCGCGCGGCGCCGCAGCGGGACAAGATTACGCGGGCGGAGGAGCTGCGCCTCCAGCTCGCCGACGAGATCGTGCGCGGCGTGCTGGCGCCGGGCTCGGCGCTCGACGAAACCGATATTGCGCGCCGTTTCAGCGTGTCGCGCACGCCGGTGCGCGAGGCGCTGCGGCAGTTGGTGGCGAGCGGCCTGGTCGAGGCCCGCGCGCATCGCGGCGCTGTCGTGGCGCAGCCGTCGCCGGAGCGATTGACCGGGATGTTCGAGGCGATGGCGGAGCTCGAGGCGCTGTGCGCTGGGCTGGCCGCGGAACGGATGCTGGCGGCAGAGCGCCAGAAGCTCGAGGCGATCCACGAGGAGTTGCGGGTACTGAGTCACGCCGGCAATCCCGATCGCTTTCACGAGGTCAACGAGCGCTTTCACAATGCGATCTATGCCGGCTCGCAAAACGACTACATCGCCGAGATGACGCTGGCGACGCGGGTGCGGGTGCAGCCGTTCCGGCGGGCCCAGTTCCGCAATCTCGGCCGGCTGGCGAAGTCGCAGGCCGAGCACGACCGCGTTCTGGTCGCGATCCTGCGCGGCGACAAGATCGGCGCTGCGGCTGCGATGCGCGCCCATATCGAACTGGTCCGCGGCGAGTACGAGCTTTACGCGGTGTCGGTGTAAGCTGGTCCACAAGGAAAAATGCCTTAAAGGCGCGCTGTCGGAATGATGTGGCAATCGATCATCACGGATTGGCTGAGCCTCGGGTTCCGCTGGCTGCATATCGTCTCGGCGGTGGCGTGGATTGGCAGTTCATTTTATTTCATTCACCTCGATCTCAGCCTCAAACCGGCCGCGGACCTGCCCGAAGGCGTCCAGGGCAACGCCTGGCAGGTCCATGGCGGCGGCTTTTACCGGATCGTGAAATACCTGGTGGCGCCGAGGGCGATGCCGGACGAACTGACCTGGTTCAAGTGGGAGGCCTATACGACCTGGCTGTCGGGCATCGCGCTGATGGTGGTGGTCTATTATCTCGACGCCGATCTGTTCCTGATCGACAAGGCGCATTTCGACCTGACGCCGCTGCAGGCTGCGGCCTTCAGCGCCGGCAGCCTCGCGCTGGCGTGGATCCTCTACGATGTCGCCTGCAAGACCGGTCTGGCCCGCAACGAAGGGCTGCTGGCATTCGGCGGTTATCTGTTTCTGGTCGGCCTGACCTACGCCTTTACCCACGTCCTGAGCGGGCGCGGCGCCCTGAACCAGATCGGCGCCATCGTCGGCACGATCATGGTCGCCAACGTCTTTCTGGTGATCATCCCCAACCAGAAGAAGATCGTCGCGGCACTGCTGGCCGGGCAACCGCCCGATCCGGCGCTCGGCAAGTCGAGCAAGCTGCGTTCGGTCCACAACAATTACCTCACTTTGCCTGTGATAGCGCTGATGATGAGCAATCATTATCCGCTGATCTTCGCCACCCGCTTCAACTGGCTGATTGTCGCGATCCTGCTGCTGCTCGGACCGGTGATCCGGCATTTCTTCAATTCGCGGCAGGCCGGCAAGAAATCGCCGTGGTGGGTATGGATCGTGGCCGCGGCGGGGATGATTGCCATTGCCCTGCTGTCGGCCGCAGGGCCGGCCGCGGTGACGTCAGGCGCGTTGCCGCAGGCCGCGACCTTTGCGCAGGTCGAGGAGATCGTCTCGACCCGTTGCAGCATGTGCCACGCCGGCGAGCCGGTCTGGGAAAAGATCGTCACCGCGCCGAAAGCGATCCTGCTCGATCGTCCCGAGCATATTCATCGCAACGCCAAACTGATCGGCCGGTTTGCGGCGTGGTCGAGCGCGATGCCGCCGGGCAATGTCACGGAAATGACCGGCGACGAGCGCGCCATCGTCGCCGCGTGGCTGGCTGCCGGCGGGTTGCGGGATTAACAGGGACGCTCTTCGCCGTCATTGCGAGCGCAGCGAAGCAATCCATGCTTTCTTTGCTTGGCGAGATGGATTGCTTCGCTGCGCTCGCGATGACGAATTAAACCGCCGCCTCTTCCGCCACGAACGCGCGCCAGCCGCCGAACGATGAAATATCGCGCGCGCCCTCGACGGCGATCGGTTCGACCATAAAGCCCTTGACGCTGCGGCCGTCGGCCAGACGGATCGTGCCGATCGCCATCGGCGGCGGGACCGCGGCGACGAATTTTCCGAACGCCGCGGCGGATAACGCCCACAGCTCCAGCTTGATCGCGCGGCCGGTGCCGGCGTCGACGCGCTGCATGCCGGGTTTCGGCGGCGTGGTGTCGAGCGCGTAGAGCTTGTAGTCCGGCGCGGTGGTGGCGGCTTCGAGCAGCCGGCCGTTGAGCGCCTGCAATTCGCCGTTGAGCGCCATGCCGGAGAGATGCGCGCCGACCACGGCGATGGCGATCTCGTCGCCGACAAGGCTGGTGGACGGCGCCGGCAATGGCGGCTGCGTCAGACCCCTGGCGCCCATCTTCAGGTTGGTATCGGCGTGGAAGACGCGGCCGATGCTGGCGAGCAGCGCGTCGTGTCCGGCCGGCGCCAGCAGCGTGATGCCGAACGGAATGCCGTCGGGCCGCATTGCCGCCGGCAGCGCCAGGCCGCAGAGGTCGAGCAGGTTGACGAAATTGGTGTAGGTGCCCAGCCGGCTGTTGAGCTCGACCGGGTTGGCCAGCACCTGTGCGGTCGAGTAGGCGGTCGGTGCCGTCGGCAGCACGATGGCGTCGAGATTGGCAAAGGTACGGTCGGCGATGCGGCGCAGCGCCTGCAGGCGATAGAGCGAGGCAAAGGTATCGGCGGCGGTCAACCGCGCGCCGGCCGCGGTGATTTCTCGCGTCACCGGATGAATCGAATCCGGCGACGATGCCAGCAGGTTGCGGATCACCAGATAGCGTTCGGCGACCCACGGTCCCTCGTAGAGCAGCCGCGCGGTCTCGTAAAACGGCTCGAGGTCGAATTCGACCAGCGTGGCGCCGAGCGAAGTCCAGCGTTCCAGTGCCTCGCCATAGGCTTTCTCCGAGGCGATATCGCCGAAGAAGATCAGTTGCCCCTTGCGCGGCACGCCGAGCCGGAGGTTTGCGGGAAACGCCGAGACCTGACCGAGCGGCCGGTTGCGCGAGAACGGATCGGCCCCGTCAGGCCCGGCCATCGCTGCCAGCGCCGTCATGGCGTCGTCGACCGTAAGCGAAAACACCGAGATGCAATCCAGCGTGCGGCACGCCGGCACCAGTCCGGCATTCGAGATCAGCCCAAGACTCGGTTTCAATCCGACGATGTTGTTGAGCATCGCCGGCACCCGTCCGCTTCCCGCGGTGTCGGTGCCGAGCGCCAGCGGCACCAGGCCGGCCGATACCGCGACGCCCGAGCCCGAACTCGATCCGCCCGGAATGAGATCGGCGCGGATCGGATTGACCGGGATGCCGTAGGGCGAACGGACGCCGACCAGGCCGGTGGCGAACTGATCGAGATTGGTCTTGCCGATGATGATGGCGCCGGCGGCGCGCAGCCGCGCCACCGCGGTGGAATCCTGCGCCGGTGAAAACGCGAAAGCCGGGCAGGCCGCCGTCGTCGCTAAGCCCAGTGCGTCGATATTGTCCTTTACGGCGACGGGAACGCCGAGCAACGGCAGCGTGTCCGCATCCTTCTCGCTCAGCGCCTCGGCTTCCGCCAATGCCGCCTTCTCGTCGCGCAGGCTGATGAACACGGCGGGGTCGTTATAGTCGCGGATGCGCTGATAGCTGCGTGCCACGGTTTGCGCCGGCGTCATGGTGCCGGCGCGGTGCGCGGCGACGATCGCGGCAACGGTTTCAGTCAAGGGATGCCCCATCTTTGGTTGGCTGCTTAAGTCATCGGAAACGAAGCAAGCGATGTGCCATTGTGTACATTATGGGTGCAGACCAAGATATAAAAATAGGCATGACAATTCAGTCGCTTAAGAAGGCTATCGCGAAATGCCGCAGGCCTCGCGCGCGAGCTGGATGCGCAGCATCTGATTAAGTTTTAGGCAGCCTCAATCGGTGCCGGCAACCCCATCCCGAAGCGCGATGACACATTGCCGGGCCGCGCGGTTCTCGCGTAGAGCAAACCGCCTGCCCCGGAAAAGAGGACAGCGGAGGAAACCGATGACGTCGACCGCCACCGTCAGCCGCGACCATTCCGAAGCGTTGTTCGCCACGCCCGCGATCGTGGCCGATCGCCGCGCCGACGGCAGCATCGTCCTGAAATCGCTCACGCCGTTACGCGAGAGCGCGCGATGCGTCGGCGACTGGCTGGAGCAGTGGGCGCGGCAGGCGCCGGAGCGGATTTTTCTTGGCGACCGCGCCAGCGCCGAGGCGCCGTGGAAGACCGTCACTTACAACGAAGCCTTGCGACAGGTGCGCGCGGCCGCGGCGTGGATTCTGGCGCGAGGGCTGAGCGCCGAGCGCCCGCTGGTGATCCTGTCCGACAACAGCGTCGATCACGCGTTGTTCGCGCTCGCCGCCCAGCATGTCGGCGTGCCCTCGGCGTCGATCTCGCCGGCCTATTCGCTGATGTCGCGGGATTTCGACAAGCTTAAAAGCATGATCAGCCTGCTCGATCCGGGCGCGATCTACGTTTCCGCCACGAAGCCGTTTGCGGCGGCGCTGGCTGCGATCGCGCCGCTGCATTCGGCCGCGATCGTCAGCAGCGGCGCCGGCGATCCCGGCGCGATCGCATTCGCCGATATCGCCGCCACGCCGGAAACGCCCGACGTCGCAAAAGCGTTTGCAGCGGTGACGCCGGATACGATCGCAAAGTTACTGTTCACCTCGGGCTCGACCGGCACGCCGAAGGCCGTGATCAACAC
>JAIEPP010000479.1 GCA_019748335.1 Xanthobacteraceae bacterium | reverse complement strand
TAGCCTTCGAGCGCAAAATCCTCGTAACGGAAGGCGAAGATATCCTTCACGTCGGGATTGATCTTCATGACCGGCAATGGCCGCGTCGGCCGCGTCAGTTGCAGCCGCGCCTGGTCCAGATGGTTGAGGTAAAGATGCGCATCGCCGAACGAATGCACGAAGTCGCCGGGCTTCAATCCCGTCACCTGCGCCACCATCATCGTCAGCAGCGAATAGGACGCGATGTTGAAGGGCACGCCGAGGAACACGTCGGCCGAACGCTGGTAGAGCTGGCACGACAACTTGCCGTTGGCGACATAGAACTGGAACAGGCAGTGGCACGGCGGCAGCGCCATCTTGTCGACCTCGGCCGGATTCCACGCGCTGACGATCAGGCGCCGCGAGTCCGGGTTGCGCTTGATCATGTCGACGACGTTGGAAATCTGGTCGATGCTGCGTCCGTCCGGCGCCGGCCATGAGCGCCATTGCGAACCATAAACCGGACCGAGGTCGCCGTTGGCGTCGGCCCATTCATCCCAGATCGAGACGCCGTTGTCCTTCAGATATTTGATGTTGGTGTCGCCTTTGAGGAACCAGAGCAGTTCATGCACGATAGCCTTCAGCGGCAGCCGCTTGGTGGTCAGCATCGGAAAGCCGGCCGACAGATTGAAGCGCATCTGGTGGCCGAAGATCGACAGCGTGCCGGTGCCGGTGCGGTCCTGCTTCTCGGCGCCGTCGGCGAGAATCCGTTCGAGCAGGTCGTGGTATTGATTCATGGCTGTGGTTTCGGGCTTTTCGGGACAACGAATTTAACGGTCGGGATAGCCGATCGACACGCCGATTCGGCTGCTTGAAGTGATTATACCCGGAAAAATGATGCTTCGGCCCACAAACGACAAGGGGCGGAACTTGCGTTCCGCCCCTTCCGTCCAGCCTTTTGAAAGAAGCCGCTAGCTCTCTGATTCCACGAACACTTCGTCGCGCTTCTTGCGCAGCGACGGCATCACCGCCAGCACCAGCAGGAAGGCCGCGATCCCCATCAGCACCGCCGACAGCGGACGGGTCAGGAACACCGACCAGTCGCCGCGCGAGATCAGAAGCGCACGGCGCAGGTTTTCCTCCATCAACGGGCCCAGCACCATTCCGAGCAGCAACGGCGCCGGCTCGAAATCATGCTTGATCAGCCAATAGCCAAGCAGGCCGAACGCACCGGCCAGCACGACGTCGACCGGCGCGTTGTTGATGGAGTAGATGCCGATCGCGCAGAAGATCACGATCGAGGGGAACATCAGCCGGTACGGCACCCGCAGCAGCCGCACCCAGATGCCGACCAGCGGCAGGTTGATGATGATCAGCATCAGGTTGCCGATCCACATCGAGGCGATCATGCCCCAGACCAGTTCGGGCTGCTTCTGCATCACCTGCGGACCCGGCACGATGCCGTGAATGGTCATCGCGCCGACCATCAGCGCCATCACCGCGTTCGGCGGGATGCCGAGCGTCAGCAGCGGGATGAACGAGGTCTGCGCCGCAGCGTTGTTGGCGCTTTCCGGCGCCGCCACGCCTTCGATCGCGCCGCGGCCGAACCGCGACGGATCCTTGGCGATCTTCTTTTCCAGCGTATAGGCCGCGAACGAGGCGATCACGGCACCGCCGCCCGGCAGAATGCCGAGGATCGATCCGAGCGCGGTGCCGCGCAGGATAGCCGGGAAGGAATCCTTGAGATCCTTTTTGGTCGGCATCAGCCCGGTAATCTTCTGCTGCACCAGATTGCGGTCCATCTCGGCGCCGTGGTCGAGGTTACGGATGATTTCCGCAAACCCGAACACGCCCATCGCCACGGTGGCAAAGCCGAGGCCATCGGCGAGCTCGGGGATGTTGAACGCCATGCGCGAGGCGCCGGTTTCGATGTCGGAGCCGACCATCGAGAGCAAGAGCCCGAACACGATCATCGCGATCGCCTTCAGCACCGAGCCCTTGGCCAGCACGACCGCGAAGATCAGGCCGAGCACCATTAGCGAGAAGTACTCGGCAGGCCCGAAGGCCAGTGCGAGCTTGGTCAAGGGCGCACCGAGCACAGCAATCAGGACGGTGGCGACGCAGCCGGCGAAGAACGAGCCGATTGCGGCGATCGCCAGCGCCGGACCGGCGCGGCCCTGCTTGGCCATCTGAAAGCCGTCCAGCGTGGTCACGACCGACGTCGCCTCACCTGGAATATTCACCAGAATCGAGGTGGTCGAGCCGCCATACTGCGCCCCGTAATAAATGCCAGCGAGCATGATCAGGGCGCCGACCGGCGGCAGGCCGAACGTGATCGGCAGCAGCATCGCCACGGTGGCGATGGTGCCGATGCCCGGCAGCACGCCGACCAGCGTACCGACGAGCGCGCCGATCAGGCACAGCAACAGGTTGACCGGGGTAAAGGCGACGCCAAAACCGAGGGCGAGATTGGAAAAGAGCTCAGTCATTACGCCCTCACTGAACCAGGAAACGCGGGAAGAGCTGCAGCGGCAACCCCAGCGCATAGGGGAAAAGCAGACTGCAACCGATCGTCAGGCAGATGCCGACGATAATGGTTTCCTTCCACTTGGTCTCCGGCGTTCCCAGCGCGGAAATGATGAAGCTGGCAAATGCCGAGATGACGAGACCGAGGGGGCGGATCGTGATGGCGAAGGAAATAATGGCCAACGACACGAACAGCGGGCCCCGCCACGCGTAGATCGTGATGTGTTCGCCGTCCGTCAGAAGCCCCATCAGGGCAACCGCGGCGCCCAGCCCCAGCAAAAGAACCCCGAACATCCGAGGAGCGGTTCCGGCGCCGAACGAGAACCCGTGCATGCCCTGCAAATCGCTCGATGCCCACAGGGCAAATGCGGCGATCGCCATGAGCGCAAGTCCGCCGACGAAATCCTGCGGACCACGAACCCATTTCGGCATCTTAAATTTGACCGGCACATGGCTCGGCGTATCACTCATCGATCTCTCTCCCCGGACAGGGCTTTCCTGCCCATATTGCTTGAATAGTGTTTATTGCAGACCCCGGTCTTGCCTAGCGATTTTCATTAGATAACGCCAGCAAAACCCAAAGCCCCCCCGGCCACCAGCATCCAGAGCGGATTGAGCCTGGTGCCGAAGGCAAGTGCCGCAGCCGCCACCGTCATCAGGCCGGCCCCCCAGCTCCGGTCCGACGTCAGCGCCAAAATCAGACCACTGGCGCCCATCAACCCGATCGAAAGCGGAACCAGCGCGGCCTGAATGATCGCCGGCCATGGCGAATGGCTCGAACGCGCGAGAAGCCGGCTCACATAATAGGCAAGGATGGCTGTCGGACCGCACATCGCAACCGTCGCGGTCAGCGCGCCGGCGACACCCGCCACCGAATAGCCGATCAATGTCACGATCAGCACGTTCGGCCCCGGCGAGAGCTGGGAAATGGCGAAGATGTCGGCAAACTGCCGGTCGGTCATCCAGTGATGAACGTCGACCGCCACCCGGTGCATTTCGGGAACAGCCGAATTCGCGCCACCAACCGCAAACAGCGACATCAAAGCGAAAGTCCAAACGAGCGTCGAAATCGGATTGGCGTCTGAATTCATCCGTTCACCCGGCGGCGCATGGCGTAAGTGATGGCGAGGCTGAGCGGGATTGCAACCAGCAGCACCGCCTGCAGCGGCAGCCGCAGCAACCCGATCGCGATGAAAACCGCGACCATGATCAAGAGCCCGACGGCATCGCGCTTTTTGATCAGCGGCGTCATCATTTTGAAGACGACCGCCAGCAGCAGCCCGACCGCGGCGCAGGAAACCCCCGCCAGGATCCGACGCAGCGCGTCGATTTCGCCGTAGCGGGCATAGACGGCCGCGAGGACGGTCGCGATCACCATCGGTGGGCCGACCAGGCCGGCAAAGGCCGCGATGCCGCCGGCAATGCCGCGGAACCGCGATCCGAACACGACCGACAGGTTGACGATGTTCGGACCTGGCAGAAAATGGCACAGCGCAAAGGTCTCGTTGAATTCCTCCGCCGTCATCCAGCGGTGCTGGTCGACGATGCCGCGCCGGGCCCAGACCAGCACACCACCGAAGCCGGCCAGCGACATTTTCGCAAACGCCACGAACAGCTCGAGCAGGCCGGGCTGGTTGGGCGGAATGGGGACTGGAATTTCCGGCGCCGGGACAGCGGCCGGCGGGGAATCCGATGGCATGGCACAAAACCTAGAACGCCGGCGCGTCTGAGGCCAAGCCAAATTCCGCAAAGTTTCGTCGCGCGGAACATGACTGCCCGGCTCGGCGACGGCTTGACGCCTGGCCAAGTCCTACTTTTCTCGACACTCTCGCCCTAAATAAGGGGCCGGTTCGCCGGCTATGGAAAATAGCCGACGCCTCCGAGGCACCTGGCAACAGAAGCCTTCACTCGCTTTCTATCTTTGGCTTTTCTCGCAATTTGCTGCCTTCCGTGGCGTTTCTGCCGCAAATTCGTCCCACGACGGCTGCTGACCTGCGGCGCAGGCCGGGGTACCATGGGCCCAAAGGCGAGTCGGGCGACCGGCGACGCCGCCCCTTTTAACGTACAGGACTGCCATGGCGACCGATCACATCCGTTATGACGTGCTGGCGCGGGATGCGCTGCGCGGGGTGCTGCGCCGCGTGCTGACCGACGCCGCCGAACACGGCCTTCCCGGCGAGCATCATTTCTTCATCACCTTTCTGTCCACCGCCGAGGGTGTAAAGCTGTCGCCACGGCTGCTCGCGCAATATCCGGAAGAGATGACCATCATCCTGCAGCACCAGTTCTGGGACCTGGTGGTAACCGAGGATCGGTTCGAGGTCGGCCTTTCGTTCGGCGGCATCCCGGAACGGTTGGTGGTTCCGTTCGCCGCGATCAAGAGCTTCCTCGATCCCTCGGTACAGTTCGGCCTGCAATTCGAACCGTCCGACGCCGACGTTGCTGCAGAGGCGCCGGGAACGAAGCTCCCTGCCGGTGCCGCGCCGTCCGCCCTGCCCGTTTCCGACCCCTCGCCTGCCGCCGAGAACACGGACGAACCGACGAAGCCGAGCGAAGGCGCCGAAGTGGTACGGCTGGATCGATTCCGAAAGAAATAGTCCGCCGGCGAAAAACGACGCTGTAGAGTGCGCGTTACGCCAATTCGCGGCGCGACAGACATTACTACGGACATTGCTTGATGGCTCGATCGGACACATCTGGAAACAAATCTACCCGCAGCGAGACCGACAGCTTCGGTCCGATCGACGTTGCCGCCGACCGTTACTGGGGCGCGCAGACCGAACGCTCCCGGCAGAATTTCAAGATCGGCCACGACCGGATGCCGATCGCCATCGTCCATGCGCTCGGCATCGTCAAACTCGCCGCCGCGCAAACCAACCGTGACCTCGGCCTGCTCGACGCGCGCCGCACCGGCGCCATCACCCGCGCCGCGCGCGAGGTGATCGAGGGCAAGCTCGACGACCATTTTCCACTCGTGGTCTGGCAGACCGGCTCCGGCACCCAGACCAACATGAACCTCAACGAGGTGATCGCCAACCGCGCCAACGAGATGCTCGGCGGCGAGCTCGGCACCAAGAAGCCGGTTCATCCCAACGACCACGTCAATATGAGCCAGTCCTCCAACGATTCGTTTCCGACCGCGATGCATATCGCCGCCGCTGGCCGCATCTTGGCCGACCTGATTCCAGCCCTGAGCGAGTTGCATCGCGAGCTGCGCAGGAAGGAAAAGGCGTTCGCGAAGATCGTGAAAATCGGCCGCACCCATACCCAGGATGCGACGCCGCTGACGCTCGGTCAGGAATTTTCCGGTTACGCCGCGCAGGTCGAAAGCGGCATCGCGCGGCTCCGTGTCGCGGTAAAGGATCTGTTCCCGCTGGCACAAGGTGGCACCGCGGTCGGCACCGGCCTTAACTCAAAGCCAAAATTCGCCAGGGCATTTGCACGCCACGTCGCCCGGATGACTAAGCTGCCGTTCACCAGCGCGCCCAACAAATTCGAGGCGCTGGCCTCCAACGACGCCTACGTGCTGGTACACGGCGCGATCAATTCAGTGGCGACCGGCCTGTTCAAGATCGCCAACGACATTCGGCTGCTGGGGTCCGGCCCGCGTTCCGGTCTCGGCGAACTGATCCTGCCCGAAAATGAGCCAGGCTCGTCGATCATGCCCGGCAAGGTCAACCCGACCCAATGCGAAGCGATGACCATGGTCTGCTGCCAGGTGTTCGGCAACCAGACCACCATCACCGTGGCCGGGAGCCAGGGACATTTCGAGCTGAACGTGTACAAGCCGGTACTGGCATTTTGTATGATGCATTCCATTCAATTGCTCGCCGACGCGGCCCGTTCCTTTACCGAGCATTGCGTCGTGGGAATACGCGCCGACGAAAAGCGCATCCGGGATCTGATGCAGCGTTCGCTGATGCTGGTGACCGCGCTGGCTCCCAAAATCGGTTACGACAACGCCGCCAAGGTCGCCAAATCGGCACATGCGCGTGGAACCACATTGAAAGAAGAGGCTGTGCGGCTGGGGTTTGTTGCCGCCGACGAGTTCGATCGGCTCGTGCAGCCGGACAAAATGACACACCCGGGCTGAGCGCGTTTGCGGCCCCGTGAAACTACGGGCGAGTGATATAATTATAGATCATAACGCCTAAAGAATGAGGTGGATCATCTATCGCCGTCGCGCTGGCGCATGGTACGAGGATTCATTATGTCGTTTTCGCAGAGCGAAATTCATTTTTTGATGCTATCACAGAGCACGACACGGGGATTCTGGATGACCATCGGATTTGTTTGCGCACAGCGCGACCGCTTTTTCTTACGACATCAATCATCACGCCTTCGTTACAATGCATGATGGAGGTGGACATGGGGGACCTCGTCAACCTGAAGCGGTTCAAGAAGCGCAACGAGCGGGAACAGTCGGCCCAACAAGCCGATACCAACCGCGCGAAATTTGGCCGGACCAAATCCGAACGTGCGCTCGATGAGCGAACAAAAGATCGCGCCAGCCATTTGCTGGACCAACACAAGATCGATGGCGGAGACGCATCATGAAGTCGCCCGTTGTCAAACGTTCGATCGTCGTCGCCGGTCACAAGACCAGCGTCAGTCTCGAGGAAGCCTTCTGGAACGGCATGAAGGAAATCTCGGGCCTGCGAAACATGACGCTGTCCGAACTGGTCGGCGAGATCGACGGCAATCGCCAGCAGGGCAACCTGTCCTCGGCGATCCGGCTTTTCGTGCTCGACTATTTCCGCACCCGCGCGATCCCCACCGCCTCCGTAGCACCGGACGCGCGGGCGCAGGCCTGATGGCGCGCTGATCCTGGTCAACTACGATCAGCGATTCCCGCAGTCGCTTTGAATTGCGCGCGAGATCGCACGCGCGCGCCAAATTTCAATTGCTGTTCTGAAGCGCCGGGCGCGGTGGATTGGCGACCTGCGGTGTCAGCGCCAGCGGTGGCCTTGGCTTCGCGGGGCCCGGTGCGGGCTTCACCTCGATCGGCGGCGGCAGCGGCGCCACCTGCTGCTGGCTTGTCACCGGCGCCGGTGGATTTGGCACCGGCCGGTTCGGCGCGGGCGCGGTTGTCACCGGCGCCGGTGCGCGAGGTGTCGCGGCCTTGGGCTTGGCGGGAGCCTTGCGCGGATCGCGACCGGGAAGCGGCACCTGCGTCAGCGGCTCGCTCGACGGCACAGCTTCCTGCGCCGGTCCGTCCTCGGGCGGCAAGACGATTGGCGTCGGCGCCGGCGGCGGCGGTTCGCCCCGCTCGATCGCATCCAGGCGTCTGGTCTCGTGCTCGATCGCCCGCACCGAAAGCCAGGAAGACAACGCGGCGACATCGACGCTGCGGCTGAGCGCGTCGGGCGTGCCGACCGCGAACAGCTGGATCTCCGGACGGCCGGCCGTCAGCGTCAGCGCGAGCGCGGCGCGGATATCGGCCTGATCGGCGGGAATATCGTAGCCGCCGGAGACGATGGCCCGCACGCCGTTGGCATCGAGCGTGGTGGCGCCCACCCGGATGCGGCCGTCCCTGACGGCAAACGGAATTTGCGCCGAAGCCACCGACAGCACGCCCGCCGACAGCGCCGGTTCGACGATCTGCTTCAGCCGCGCGTCGTCCCTGGTTTGCCCGCTGTCGCTGGCGCGGACCGCCACCTCGAAGGCGCGCGGATCGAGGCCGGCGATCTTCGCCGACTCCAGCGTCACCGTGCCGCT
This sequence comes from Xanthobacteraceae bacterium, assembly GCA_019748335.1. GTDB lineage: Bacteria > Pseudomonadota > Alphaproteobacteria > Rhizobiales > Xanthobacteraceae > Bradyrhizobium. Next base: position 1,189 of record JAIEPP010000479.1, on the reverse strand, counting down.
GCCGGCCAGCGCGCCTGACAGCGCCGAAGCGCTGCGGCCCTGGCTTGCCAATGTCATTTGCAGCGAGGCGCGCCCGGCCGGCATCACCAGATTGCGATAGCGCAACGCCGTGCCGTCGACGCGGCTCAACTGCACGCTGGCATTCAGCGCGATGCCGTCGGCGCTTTGCCTGGTATCGATACTGGCGCTGACGTCGCCGCCGCCGATCTTGCCCTTGATGGCATCGAAGCTCAGCGTCTGGCCGTCGCTCTTGACGACGCCGCTCAGCGGCTGCACTTCGCTGCCGCCCGGCAACAGACCGCGCAACGCCTGAAACGCGATCTGGCCGCGCCACCCCCGCACCAGCCCGGCGCCGAGCGGCTCGGCGGCATCGTGCCCGGCCGCCCCGATGGCGAGCGCAAGGGCCGGCGCCAGCGCCAATTGATCGAGGCCCAGTTCACCCTCGATGTTTTTCTCGCTGCCCAGCGTCACCGCCACGCGCCCGCGCAGCCGCGAGCCGGCCACGGTACTGTCGAGATCGTCGAAAGTCAGCTTGTTGCCCGCGAGCGAAACGCGCGAGGTGAGCGCGATGTTCTGCGCCAGCGTGTCGGTCGGTTTGAGATCGAGCAGCGGGCCGAGATCCGCGCTGCGAACTCTGAGGTTGAGGCTGGCCTTGGCATCCTGCGCCCATGGCTCGGCCGTGCCATCCGCTTCGGCATCCAGTCCCGCGCCCGAAATCTTCGCCTTCAACCGCAGCGGCGCGCCCCAGGCCCCCGTCGCCGTGCCTTCGAATTGCGCCGGGCCTTCGCCGGCCGCAATGACGCCGTTAACGCCGAGCAGCGCCAACAGCGCGCGGCCTTGCGCCGACGACAATTTCGATTCGATCCCGACTTCGCTGCGCCCAAGCGCTGTGAGATCGATGCCATGGATCGCGGCAACCGGCGGCCTGGCGGTGATGGTGGTGACGCCCTTGAGCAGCGGCGCGTCGATATCGACAACGACGCGCGCATTGGCGCGATCGGCCGATCCGTTGCTCTTGTCGAGATCAAGCGCCAGCTTCAGCCGCGCGGGACCCGGACTGGAGCCCATCGCGTTGAGCCGCGCGACCAGCGCCGGCGCAAATGGCGTGATCAGGTTGGCGAGTTGACCGAACGACGCAGCACTCGAATCGAGCGCCAGTTTTCCTGTCGCATTGACGCGGTCGAAATGG
>JAIEPP010000388.1 GCA_019748335.1 Xanthobacteraceae bacterium | reverse complement strand
GCTCTTCCGATCTGCCTCGCCGTCCGGGCCTCGGACACGTTTGCACCGGCCCGCGGCTCTGGTGGAAGGCGGCGGCTGATCAGGGAAAGGCCGAGCACGACCGGACCCAGCATCAGCACGCGAACCAGCTTGACCACGGTTCCGACCTGATTGCTCAGCGCGCCGATCGGAAGCGTGGCCGCCAGAACCTGCGGTACGGCATAGACCGTCAGGCCGGCTAGAACGCCGTATTGCGTCAGTGACATCTTTAACAGCGGCACGAGAAACGGCAGCCCCAGCACGACGACAACGCCGAGCACGGCGGTAAACGCAATCGAGGACGCCACATCGTCACCGTCGGCGTCGATGATCGGCGCGACTGCCGCAATCGCCGAGTTGCCGCAGATCGAATTACCGCACGCCACCAAAATTGACATCCGCAACGGCAGGCCGAGCAAGCGGCAAATCGCATAACTGGTCGTGATGGCGACCACCACGATGCCGGCGATCCCCAGGATCAACGCCGGCCCGAGCGCCGCCGCGGCGCTGGGGCTGACGGCCGCGCCAAGCAGAACGACGGCAACCTCCAGCAGAATCTTTGCGCTGAACTGGATGCCGGCGTTCCAGTACGAACCGGGTGTCCACGCAGTTCGGATAGCGACCCCCAGCACGATCGCGATCACCAGCGCTTCAAGATACGGCTGGCCGACAAACCCGACTTCCACCCTCTCAAGCAACATCGCGACGATGGTAACGGCAACGCAGAGGGCCAGACCGGGGAGGAAGCGGATTGCGCGTTCGATCAAACGGATCACCTCGGTTGCTGGATTCCCGATGACGATGTCAGAATCGTCCCGACGTTATTGCTCCGCTGCCACAATGGCATCGCCGGCGCCAATGCTGCCGCCGGCGATCACCTCGGCATAGATCCCGCATTCGTTGTGGCCGAGACGCCGCATCAGGGTATTGGGTATCGCGAGGTCGCGGACGCCGCTGTCGGGATCGACATTGACGGCGGCGCAGCGGGTAATGCGCTTGACCACCTTCAGTCGGGTCTCGCCGATGGCGATGGTGCGGTCGACGAGGTCGAATTCGAGCCAGGCCGGCCAGCCTTCGACATAGAGGTTGGCGCGGAAGCGCAGCGGATGGACGGGCTGCTCGACCATGTTGGCGATGGCGCGGACGCTGGCCAGGTTGATGATCGAGACCACCTTGCGGGCGACATCCGAGAAGCTGTGGCCGGGGCTGGTCAGGATCCTCGGCGGTCCCTTGATCTCTCCGGCATAGCGGCCGGCAAAGAACTGCTCGATGGCGGCACGGCCCCCTGATGTTTCGAGGTCGCCCTCGGCCGCCACGGCGCCATCCTGACGGATGGTCAGGACGTGGCTTGCATCGTCGAAATGGGTGCGTAGCGGCGCCAGCCATTCGTCCCGTTGCAGCATCAGGAAATGCGGCTTCGCTAGCCATTTCGGTTCCGCCGGATCGAAGCCGGAGGGGCCGTTTTCGATGGCGTAGCGGCGGTCGGACTTGAGCGTCTCGCCCGGACTCAGCGCGGTGCGGGTGAGCTGCTCGGGCGTCAGGCCTTTGACCGGATAACGGTAGATGCCGGCGATCTTGGCCGATGGGGACGAGGTCATTCGGTCTTGTAAGGCATTTCCTCGGACCCCGCCACAGTCCCAAAATTGCAAGGCAGCCCCTTCCGTTCCGGCCGTCGATGCCCACATTTGCGTCAAGCCTGAAAAATGATGGCGACGACTGCCGGTTGGTTGATGGATATCAACACTGCCGCGCGGAAACCCAGTGAAGATGCCGTAATCATGCCTTAGGGGTGGTGACGGCAGGCCGAGGGAAAAAGAACGATGAATATTGAAAAATACACCGAGCGGGCGCGCGGTTTCATCCAGTCTGCGCAGTCGCTGGCGGTGCGTGATGGACACCAGCAGTTCTCGCCGCTGCATATGCTTAAAGTCCTGCTCGACGACAGCGAGGGCTTGGCCGGCGGTCTGATCGACCGTGCCGGCGGTAATTCCCGCGCCATCCTCAAGGCGACCGAGGACGCCCTCAACAAGCTCCCGAAGGTCTCCGGCAGCGGGGCCGGGCAGGTCTATCTTGCCCCCGATCTGGCGCGCGCCTTCGACGCGGCCGAAAAGGCCGCCGACAAGGCCGGCGACAGCTTCGTCACGGTCGAGCGGCTGCTGCTCGGCTTGACCCTCGAAAAGGGCGGCGAGGTCGGCGCCATCCTGAGCAAGGGCGGGGTCACGCCGCAAAATCTCAATGCCGCGATCGAGGCGCTGCGCAAGGGCCGCACCGCCGACAGCGCGACGGCCGAAAACGCCTATGATGCGCTGAAGAAGTATTCCCGCGACCTCACCCAGGCCGCGCGCGACGGCAAACTCGATCCGGTGATCGGCCGCGACGAGGAAATCCGCCGCACCATCCAGGTGTTGTCCCGCCGCACCAAGAACAACCCCGTGCTGATCGGCGAGCCCGGCGTCGGCAAGACCGCGATCGCCGAGGGTCTGGCGCTGCGGATCATCAACGGCGACGTGCCGGAAAGCCTGAAGGACAAGAAGCTGCTGTCGCTCGATTTGGGCTCGTTGATTGCGGGCGCCAAATACCGCGGCGAGTTCGAGGAGCGGCTGAAAGCCGTGCTGCAGGAGGTCACCTCGGCCGAGGGCAGCATCATCCTGTTCATCGACGAAATGCACACGCTGATCGGCGCTGGCAAGGGCGACGGCGCGATGGACGCGTCGAACCTGTTGAAGCCCGCTCTGGCGCGCGGCGAACTGCACTGCATCGGTGCCACCACGCTCGACGAATATCGCAAGCACGTCGAAAAGGACGCCGCTTTGGCGCGCCGGTTCCAGCCGATCTTCGTGACCGAGCCGACGGTCGAGGACACCATCTCGATCCTGCGCGGCCTGAAGGATAAGTACGAGCAGCACCACGGCGTGCGCATCACCGACTCCGCGCTGGTGGCGGCGACCACGCTGTCGAACCGCTACATCACCGACCGCTTCCTGCCCGACAAGGCCATCGATTTGATGGACGAGGCGGCGGCGCGGCTGAAGATGCAGGTCGATTCCAAGCCGGAAGAACTCGATTCGATGGACCGGGAAATCATCCGGCTGAAGATCGAGCAGGAGGCGCTGAAGAAGGAAAGCGATGCCGGCTCCAAGAGCCGCCTGCAGACGCTGGAAAAGGAACTCGCCGACCTCGAAGAGAAGTCGGCGGACCTGACCTCGCGCTGGAGCGCGGAGAAGAACAAGCTCTCCAACGCGCAGAAACTGAAGAGCGAGCTCGACGGCTTGCGCATCGAGCTTGCCAACGCGCAGCGCCGCGGTGAATTCCAGCGCGCGGGTGAACTGGCTTACGGCCGGATTCCCGAGCTGGAGAAGCAGATCGCCGACATCGAGGCCAAGGAAAACGCCGGCGAGATGATGGAGGAGGCGGTGACCGCCAACCACATCGCGCAGGTGGTGTCGCGCTGGACCGGCGTGCCCGTCGACAAGATGCTGGAAGGCGAAAAGGACAAGCTGCTGAAGATGGAGGACCAGCTCGGCAAGCGCGTGGTCGGCCAGGCCGAGGCCGTGCGCGCGGTGGCGACCGCCGTCCGCCGTTCGCGCGCGGGTCTGCAGGACCCGAACCGGCCGATGGGTTCGTTCATGTTCCTGGGGCCCACCGGTGTCGGCAAGACCGAGCTGACCAAGGCGTTGGCGGAATATCTGTTCAACGACGAGACCGCGATGGTCCGCCTCGACATGTCCGAATACATGGAGAAGCATTCGGTATCGCGGCTGATCGGCGCGCCTCCCGGCTATGTCGGTTACGACGAGGGCGGGGCGCTGACCGAAGCGGTGCGGCGGCGGCCCTATCAGGTGGTGCTGTTCGACGAGGTCGAGAAGGCGCATCCCGATGTCTTCAACGTGCTGCTGCAGGTGCTCGACGACGGCCGCCTGACCGACGGCCAGGGCCGCACGGTCGACTTCCGCAACACGCTGATCATCATGACCTCGAACCTAGGTTCGGAGTTCCTGGTCAACCAGCCGGAAGGCGAGGATACCTCTGAAGTGCGCGAGCAGGTGATGGGCATGGTGCGGGCGCATTTCCGCCCCGAGTTCCTCAACCGCGTCGACGAGATCATCCTGTTCCACCGTCTGCAGAAGAGCGAGATGGGCCGGATCGTCGAGATCCAGTTCTCCCGGCTGCAGAAGCTGCTGGAAGAGCGCAAGATCGTGCTGACGCTCGATGCGGCGGCGCGCGACTGGCTGGCGGCCAAGGGCTGGGACCCGGCCTATGGCGCGCGACCGCTGAAGCGGGTGATCCAGCGCAACGTGCAGGATCCCCTCGCCGAGATGATTTTGGCCGGCGAGGTCGCCGACGGCGATCGCGTCGCGATCTCCTCGGAGGGCAACGTGCTGACCTTCAACGGCCAGGCGCCGCAAACCGCCGAGATCGCGCAGTTCGACGCGCCGGTCCCGAAGCGCAAGCTGAACTGACGACAAAAAAATCCCCTCATCCTTGCGGGCGAGGGGATTTTGCCTTGCGGCACGCAGTCGGCGGCTACTTCCTGGTGATCTTGTAGATCGCGTTCTCGATATCCGACGAGAAATAGATCACCCCGGATGCGCCGACGCCGACGCCGGTCGGGATATTGGTCGGCAATCCGCCGGGCGCGGCGACGAGGCCGATCGGGAGATCGGCGGCAATCTCGGTGACGGTCCCGTTGGCGGGGTCGATCTGGACGATCCGCCTGGCGCCGACCTCGGCGACGACAAGCTTGCCGTCCGGTGCCAGCGCGATGCCCTCCGGCATTTTAAGGTCTCTGGCGATGATGGTTTTCTCGCCATTGGATTCGATCTTCGAGACCTGGCCGGCGAAGGCTTCCGTGACATAGACCGTGTCTTTCGATGCGGCGACCATCCCGACCGGCCCCTCGAGGCCGCCAATCACCACGGTGCGGTCCTTGCCGTGCTCGCCGCTGACGCGCAGCAGCGACTTGCTGCCGAGTTCGTTGACCAGAATGCTGCCGTCGCCGAGCCTGACGGCGTCGTGCGGTGCCTTGAAGTCGTGCAGCATTTCGCGCGTCGCGCCGGTCTTGCGGTCGATCACCTGGACCGTGCCGGTGAACCAGCTCGACAGCAGCACGTCGTCGCCTTTGGCGGTGGCGCTCATCGGATATTCCAGCGTCACACCGTCGGCATGCATGCGGGCGGGTTCGGAGACCTCGCCGGTGGAGCCGTCGACGGTGCGATAGGCGAACACGTCGGCGACATAGATGGTGTCTTTATCGCCGTCGGAGACCAAGCCGATGCCGCCGGGCAGCGCCAGCTTGCCTGATATGAGCTGCTTGGTTTCGCCGGTTTCCGGATCCACCTCCTGAATGCCGTTGTCGGCCATGTTGGAAACGAAGATGCGGTCCTTGTCGTCGATCGCGAGATTGTCGAGCGAGGGTTTGAGCTGCGCCACCATCTTCTTGGCGCCGGTCTTGGGATCGACCCGCACCAACTGGCCGAGCGCGGTATCGACCACCCAGAGATTGCCCTTGGAATCGAAATTGACCGCGGCCGGAATCTTGAAGCCGTCGGCGACGACCGTCAGCTCGGCCTTGTCGACATCGACCCTGGCGACCTGGCCCTTGAACCACAGCGGACCGTAGAGCTTGTCGTCAGGCCCGAACTCGAAGCCGTTGAGGCCGCCCATCTTCTCCATGATCTTGCGCGGGGGTTTGCTGCCCTCGACGTCGATTTCATAGAGCGCGTCGCCCAAAAACACCTGTGTCGCATAGAGCCGTCCGTCCTTGCGGTAGGCGAGCGAGTTGATACCGGGCAGGCCGGAGGCGAGCTTCTTGATCGGACCGTCGCCCTTGCGCGAATAGAGATCGCCGGTGAGAAATCCGGTCCAGGCCATGGTGCCGTCGGGCGCGAACGCGATGTCGTCGGCCATGCCTTCCGGCGTCGGAATCGCGATCTTCGCCGTGCCGTTGGCGCGGTCGACTTCGTACAACGCCGCACCGGCGACGCTGCCGGCGAACAGGCGCCCGGATTTGTCGATCCCGAGCCCATGCACGCCATGGAACGCGGAACCCGGAACCAGTTTCGTGACCTCATAGGTCTGCGCCGCGGCGCTTAAAGTCGTGGTGCAGAGAACGATCGCAGCAACAGCCGCATCGCGCGCAAGCCTGCTCGTCATGACGCTACCTCCCGTTGATTTTGGGAGCGAGTATTCGTCGAGGATGCCGGTTTGGCAAACGAAACCTGTCACGAAAGCCACTGTGCCGCAGTCACAACTGCGATCTGCGGCATCGCCGGAATGCGGCACGCGGCATCGCCGGCAGCGAAATTCAGGTTTCAGGATTTGGTCGTTTCGGAACTATCGGACTCAGCGATGGCTGACCTCGGGTCAGCGATTGCTGACCTGACGCACCGTCGGTGCGCCGGCGGTCCCCGCGGCATCGGAGACGCGTGCCGCGCTGCCGCGATTGGTCATCTGGATATCGAGACGATCGCGCTCTTTTTCGAAGCCTGCCATCACCGGTCCTTCGAGCGAGCGGCCGCGCGGCAGCTTGACCCGCAGCGGGTCGACGAAGCGGCCATTGACCAGAATTTCATAGTGCACGTGAGGGCCGGTCGATTGGCCGGTCGATCCGACGAAGCCGATCACCTGGCCCTGCCGTACCCGCTTGCCGGGTTCCATGCCCTTGGCGAAGGCCGACATGTGGCCGTAAGCGGTCTCGTAGCCATTGTTGTGCTTGATGCGGATATATTTGCCGTAGCCGCCTTCGGGACCGACCTTCTCGAGCACGCCGTTGCCGGAGGCGAAGATCGGCGTGCCATAGGGCGTGGCCCAGTCGACGCCGGTGTGCATCTTGGTATAGCCGAGGATCGGATGGCGGCGACCGCCGAAGCCGGAGCGCATGATGGCGTTGTTGACGGGTTTGCGGACCAGGAACTTCTTCGCGCTCTTGCCGGTCTCGTCGTAGTAATCGACCACAGAATCGTCAGGAGTCTGGAACCGGTAGTATTTCTTGGTTTCGCCGCCGACGGTGAGGGCTGCAAACAGCACCTCGGTCTTTTCAGTGATCGTCGCGCCTTCGTCTTCGCCGGCATAGAACACGTCGAAGGAGTCGCCGGGCTGCACTTTGCGCTGGAAATCGACGTCGTAGGAGTAGATTCGGATCATGTCCTCGATGACGTTGGCAGGCACCTTGTTGCGTAGCGCGGTCTCGTAAATGCTCTGGTAGAGCCGGACGCCGGTGCCGTCATCCTCGTCGTCGTCGTCCTTGCTGTCGACGGCCTCGGCGACGGTGTTCATGCTCTGCACGTCGACGGCGACATATTTGCCGATGTCCGACAGCGCGGCCACGGCTTCGATGGTGGTGTCGTTGGCGACGATCACGCGATAGGGCTGCAGCCTGGCCCCGGGCGCGGGGCTGGCCGGCGCCATCAGGATGCGAAGTTTCGCGCCTTCCTTCAGGCCGCCATCGCGACCGCGGGCGCCCAGCGTCGCCGCGATTGCCTTGGCTTCGTCCGGTGTCGCGCCCTGATCGCGCAGGATCGAGCCGATGGTGTCGCCCTTCTTGACGACATGAACGCGTTCGCCGGACGGGTTGCCGCCGGTAATCTGTTCCTTGGTCTTGGGTAACAGCGTGACGTTTTCCGGCACCACGCGGGTCTCGAACCCGGCATAGGGATCGGAGACGTTGCCTTCGGTGGCGTAGGCCAGCTTGAGGTCGGATTGGCTGCCGCTGGCATCCGCCGTAGCGTTGGCGAGCGCGGTGTAGCGCACCCCGCCGGCGCCGCGCCAGTTGGCGGCGTCCCGTACCCGCATCAATACTTCATCGAGCGCGACCACCGCGGCGAGTTTCGCCTTCGGTAGCACCGTGGCGAGGTCCTTGGTGACAAAGGATACCTCGGCATCGGGCTCGACCGCCTCGGGATTGTTCGGATCGTCGGCCGCGGCCGGGGAGGCGGAGCCGACATCGGTCAGCATGCGCTGGGCATTGAACGGCGGGATCTTGGAAGAAAGGTCGCTCGTCGTCATCGACAGGTTGCCGGAGATGCGGATGAACGGCCGCACCCGCATCACATCGCGATTGCCGACGCGGGTGACGGTGGATACCCGCACCACATTGCGCGAAGCGCTGGATTCATTGGGCGGCGGCAGACGGTCGCTCTTGTGCAGGGTGGCGGTGCGATCATTGGCGCCGAACGCGCCACGCAGGGCGCCTTCGACCCGTTCCGGGACCTTGGCGAAGGTCATTTCGCCGTCGAGCGACGCAAAAACGGCGCCGCCGATCAGAGCTGCGCCGCACAGGCCGGTCAGAATAGTGCCGCTAAACCATTGTACGGAGACACGGCGGCGATCGATCACCGCGGCCTCGGAGCCGTCGACGGATAGCGGTGGCTCGTGACCGAGATCAATGATCCCGGTCTCGCGTCCATAGCCGCTCCCGCGTGGCGCCTTCTGGCTCAACCCTGTGTCCCCCCAAATTCCATCGACATTCGACAAGACCCTCGCCCGATCCAGAACCGCATTATTCGCTCGTGTTAAAGAGCGATCCCGGAGCATGGCGCGCCGCACGCATGAAGTTTCGGGAATCAGAGGCCAGCAGAAGACCGGCCGGAGTCTCGAACGTCAATGGTGTGCAGATCTCTCGAAGTTCCCGTCCATATAGGGAAGGCGACGGGTTCATTGAAAATCGCCATTCCCCGGTAGAAGAAGATCGCCCAGGTAGATCAGCACCGGCAGCCCCCACTGGCACCCGGTGCTTCGATGCTTACCTTAGAGCGAGAACGTCGCAGGAATGTGGCTCAAGTGCGGCGCAAAGGCCCTAAATGCTGGGACTTTCTGGCGCCGAAAATTTCTTCCACACGACGCGACAATTTGTTGACGATGGCTGTTGACAGGTCCGATAGGGCGGGCCTATAACCCGGCCACTGAGCGCGGCGATGCATTGGCTCTGAGGCCAAGGCATCTGTTCGTGCCCGTGAAGCTCCTCATTACGATGAGTGACTCAAGCAGCCGATAACAATCGGTTGTTATTTGTCGTCGGGTGAGGTCTTCCGGAGCCTTCCAGCAGTGGAAGGGTGGGTCCTTCGGGTCCCGGGCTGTTTGACAAGTGAAGATGAAGAAAGAGAAACGTGGACGGCGGAGTCCTTGCGGGCCTCGATTACTTTGATACGCAAGTATTGAGGTGTTGGGGCCGGACGAAAGACTTCGGCGGTACACGTTTACATAGGTTACACCATCGTTGCCCGCGATGTGAATCGCAGGCAGCTTGTTGGCTTCGGCTGACAAAAAATGGTGGGACCTCGTCAAACGTTGTGATCAGCCGGTTTAAAGTTTCAAGTCCAACTTGAGAGTTTGATCCTGGCTC